>DAIOGL010000333.1:0-2984 GCA_036745235.1 Sulfuritalea sp. | reverse complement strand
AGCCGGAACTGGCCACTTTCAACATGGATCCGGCCCGCCTGCCGCAGGCCATGACCGCCAACACGCGCGCCATTTGCGTTACCCATCTGTTCGGCAAGACCTGTCGCATGGACAGCATCGGGGCCTTTGCCCGCGAGCATGGCTTGAAAGTCGTGGAGGACTGCGCCCAGTCACACGGGGCAAGGCTGGGCAGCCAGATGACCGGCACCTTTGGTGACGCTGGCTGCTTCAGCTTCTACCCCACCAAGAATCTGGGCGCCATCGGCGACGCGGGCGCCATCGTCACCGATGACGACGCGTTGGCAGATCGGCTGCGGCACATCCGCAACTACGGGTCCAAACAGAAGTACGTCAACCGCTACGTGGGGGTCAATTCGCGACTGGACGAATTGCAGGCTGCCATGCTGCGCGTCAAGCTGCGGCATCTGGATGAGATGACCGCTCATAAGCGTGCGCTCGCGGAAGTCTATTTTGCGAATCTCCCAGACTGGGTGACCAAGCCCGTACGTCGCCCGGACGAATTCGACGTTTTTCACATCTATGGGATTCGGCATCCGCAACGGGATGCTCTGAGACAGTATCTGCTGGGGCAGGGCGTCAAAACCGAAGTGCACTATCCGATTCCGCCGAATCAACAAGAGGCCATGAATGGCATTCTTGCTGGCGACTATCCGATCGCCGGTGAATTACACAAGACAGAACTCAGTTTGCCAATTTCAGTGGGTCACACTCCTGAAGACGTCCAAAGTGTCTGCAATACGATCCACAAATTTAGCAAGTAATCCTATGCTCAAAAACTCCACGATTCTCATCACTGGCGGTACCGGTTCCTTCGGACACACTTTTGTGCCGATGACTTTAGCAAAGTACGACCCGAAGAAGGTCATCATCTATTCTCGTGACGAAATGAAGCAGTGGGAAATGGCCAAGCTTTATAGTCATGACCCGCGAGTCCGCTTTTTCATTGGCGATGTACGGGATCGCGAGCGCCTGTATCGCGCCCTGGATGGCGTGGACTACGTCGTGCATGCCGCTGCAACCAAGATTGTTCCTACGGCAGAGTACAACCCTTTCGAATGCGTCAAGACGAACATCAATGGCGCGATGAACCTGATTGATGCCTGTATCGATCGAGGTGTGAAACGAGTTGTGGCACTGTCTACTGACAAGGCGAGTAGCCCCATCAACCTGTACGGCGCAACCAAGCTGGCGTCGGACAAATTGTTCATCGCGGGCAACTCCTATGCTGGCGGGCATGACACCCGCTTTGCCGTTGTCCGCTACGGTAACGTTATGGGATCGCGAGGCTCGGTAATTCCGTTCTTCATGTCGGTCCGTAATACCGGTGTGCTGCCTATCACGGATACCCGTATGACCCGCTTCATGATTTCTCTGGAGCAGGGCGTCGAATTGGTCTGGTATTCCTTTGAAGACATGGTGGGAGGGGAGATCTACGTCAAGAAGATTCCGTCCATGCGCGTGACGGATGTTGCAGAGGCCGTCGCGCCTGAGGCCGAGCAGAAGGTCATTGGTATTCGCCCCGGTGAGAAGCTCCACGAACAGATGATCGGCCCGGAGGACGCTTTTTATACTTACGAATACGACGAACACTTCAAGATTCTTCCGGCCATTCATGACTGGAGTTCTGATACTGCTCGCATCGGCGACGGCAAGAAAGTACCTGACGGCTTTGTTTACGCCAGCGACAGCAATGCCGAATGGATGAACGTCGAGGCGCTGCGCCGCTGGATCAGCGCCAACGCGGAAAAGATCGGGAAAATCTGACGAATGGGCTTTTAAATATGATTCCCTATGGTCGCCAGGAAGTGACGCAGGCTGATATTGATGCCGTTATTGCCGTATTGCATTCAGATTTTCTGACCCAGGGCCCGCAGGTGCCGAGGTTCGAAACCGCGGTGGCCGGGTACTGTGGAGTGCGTTATGCCCTTGCAGTCAACAGCGCGACCTCTGCCTTGCACATCGCTTGTCTTGCACTAGGATTAGATAAAGGTGACTGGTTGTGGACGACTCCGATCACTTTTGTCGCGTCGGCGAACTGTGCCCGCTATTGCGGGGCGCAGGTGGATTTTGTCGACATCGATCCGCTTACGTTCAATATCAGTGTCGAAGCGCTGCGCGCCAAACTGGCTGTTGCTGCTAAGAGCGGGCGTTTGCCTAAAGTCCTGGTCCCAGTTCACATGGCAGGCCAGTCGTGCGACATGCGGGCCATACACGAACTTGCACAGGAATATGGTTTTCGCGTCGTCGAGGACGCGTCTCATGCTATCGGTGGCAGATACCAGGATGAGCCGGTCGGATCTTGCCGTTACAGCGACATCACCGTTTTCAGCTTTCACCCCGTCAAGATCATTACGACAGCCGAAGGCGGGATGGCGGTCACCAATGACGCACTGTTGGCCCAAAAGATGGCACTTCTGCGCAGCCACGGCATTACCCGTGATGCCGCGGAAATGACACATGCCCCTGATGGTGCCTGGTATTACCAGCAGATCGGTATTGGTTTCAACTATCGCATGACGGAAATCCAGGCCGCCCTGGGTGTGAGTCAGATGGGGCGCCTGGATCAGTACGTCGCGCGGCGGCATCAGCTGGCTGACCGCTACAGGCAACTGCTGAAAGCACTACCCGTGGAGACGCCGCAGCAGGCGGACTACGCATATTCTGCATACCATCTTTATGTAATCCGTGTTGGCGATCGTGCAAAGGTGTTCAACGCCCTGCGCGCGCAGGGCATTGGCGTCAATGTGCACTACATCCCGGTGCATACCCAGCCCTACTATGCAAGTGTGGGGCAAGAGGTGGGCTATGAGGCTTCCAGTTTCCCCCAAGCCAATCGCTACTATGCCGAGGCGATCAGTCTCCCCATGTACGCAACCTTGAGCGACGCACAGCAGGATGTGGTGGTCGACGCGCTTAAAAAGGCATTGGTATCTTGATATAGATTGTAAGCATTGAAATCAACA
>DAIOGL010000332.1:0-3005 GCA_036745235.1 Sulfuritalea sp. | reverse complement strand
AGCGTTTCCGCTACGGTCAGTCCGGCCAGTCCGGCCCCGATGATGATCATCCCGCCCATGCCTCAGTCTCCAAGAGTTGTCGCCCAGTGATTCATTGTGATTGAAATGGTCCCGCCGCGCCGATATTCCGTCGCCCGGCGGAACCATCCGGTTCAGTTCGCCTTGTCGCCGAAGACGATCCGGAACAGGTCGGGAAGACTGGATGCGCCGAGCTTTTCGCGAATGTTCGCCCGGTGGAATTCGACCGTCTTGATGGTGATGAAGAGAGCCTCCGCGATCTCCCGGTTTTGCTTTCCCTTGACCAGTTGGTCCAGCACTTCCCGTTCCCGTCTGGATAGTGAGGCCAGTTTGTCCGCCTGAGCCGCGGACACTCGCGCTTCTGCTTCGTGGCCGACAGCGGGTTGCAGGGCGCTCTTCACCGCCACGACAAGGCGATGCTCGTCCAGCGGCTTTTGCATGAAGTCGGCTGCGCCTGCCTTCATGGCCTTGACGGCGAGCGGAACGTCGCCGTGGCCGGTGAGGAAGATGATGGGCAGGTGGATGCGCCGCCGGTGGAGTTCGGCCTGCAGTTCCAGCCCGGTCATTCCCGGCATGCGGATATCCAGTACCAGGCAGCAGGAACTGCGCGGCACGAAGTGCTGCAGGAATTCCCCGGCCGTGGCGAAGGTCTCCGTATCCAGGCCCGCGGCGCGCATCAGCATGGACAGCGCGTCGCGAAGGTCTTCGTCGTCATCGACGATGAAGACGGTCTTGCGCTGGGCGCTCTTCATCAGGCGGCACTCCCAGCAGGGATGGACAGATGGAAGACGGCACCGCCCCCGGGGTTGTCGACCGCCCACAGTCGGCCGCCGTGGGCGGTGGCGACGGTACGGCAGATGGCGAGGCCGAGGCCCAGACCATCAGCCTTCGTCGTGAAAAACGGCGACAGCAGTTCTTCCGCGGATCTGGTGCCGAAACCCGCCCCGCGGTCGGCAACGGAGAACAGCACCTCGCCGGATGCCTGCAGCGCAATGTCGATCCTCAGCTTGCGCGATTCGGGGGCGGTGTCGCGCATGGCGTCGATGGCATTGCGGATCAGATTCACAAGGGCCTGCACCAGCAGTATCCGGTCGGCGACGATTGCAGGTCCGGAGGCCGTCTGCGGCAACTCGATGGCGATCTTCTGTCCGTCGAGGTAGGGCTGCACAATGTCGATGGCGTCGGTCACCAGGCTTCGGGCGTCGCAGGGGGCCGGCCGATGCTGGCGCTGGCGGATGAATTCCCTCAGCCGTTCGATGATCGATGCCGCCCGCACGGCCTGGGCGCGGCATTTGGCGAGCGCCGAGGCGATCTCCGCATGGTCCGGCTGCGGCGCATTCAGCAGCCGCTGGCAGGCGTCGGCGTAGGTCGCGATGACCATCAGCGGCTGGTTGATCTCGTGGGCGAGCGTGGATGCGATTTCGGCCAGGCTCATCAGCTTTGCGGACCGGTGCATGATCTCGATGTGCTTCTCGCGCAGCAGCTCCGCGTCCTTCTCCTCGGTGATATCGCTCAGCACCCTCAACATGACCTGCGTATTGCGACCCCAGGGGATCGGGCCGACCTGGCTCAGATACCAGCGACCGGTGCGCGAGTTGCGGATCGTACGGGACGAGAAGCCGTGGCCGGTCGTGATCGCCGGCAGGCTCGCACTGCCTTCGCCATCGTGCGGGAACTCCTGCTCCAGCATGCTCGCGCGCGAGGTGGCGGCATCGCCGGCGATGCGGATCATCGCGGAGTTGGCATAGAGGATCTCGTCGCTGCTTTCGTCCGCGACATATACCGCCGAGTGCATTTCTTCGAGAACCCTGAAGAAGCGCTCATCCGCCTGGCCCAGGGCATGGCGCAACCTGGCGATCAGCCAGGCAAAGGCCAGGAAGCCAAAGAGCATCTCGGCCGCTTCCCAGTAGTAGTAGCCCGATTGCAGATAGAAATGCTGCGACTTGAAGCTCAGCAGCCACAGTACGCTGGAACAAGCGGCGGCGAGAACTCCCATCCGCGCGCCGGCGGTCCAGGTGGCGATCGCAATCGGCGGCAGATAGAGGATCGACAGCCGAACTTCGTAGCCGGTGGCGTAGTCCGCCAGGCCCACGACAAGGATCAATGCCGCGGCCAGAAGCAGGCCGCGCTGCGGGCCGAGGCGATCGATGAGAAACCGTGGTGTTACGTGAGCCAAGCGCCCGTTCCCTGAGTTGTCGAAGCCGATCCCATGCGCCTGCGCAGAGTCCCGCGTGGCTCGCAAACTAGGGATAACCCCAGTTTTCCGCCGGGCGGTATGAACGTACACTTGCGAGCCAGGTGAGGATTACATGAGTATCGGTTATCGTATCCTGATTTACCAACCGGATGCAGCGTCCGGACAAGCACTGATGTCGATGCTTGCCGGGACACCCTGTACATTCGTTTGCTGTGACACAAGCGGCGCCGCGAGCGCGGCGCTGGACGATGGGGAGACCGACATCGCGGTGATATTCCTGTCGCCGGACGGGCCCGGGGCCGACATGCCCGACCGGATGTGCGAAACGGCGGCGGCAATTCCGTGGCTCGTCGCAACGCCACGCGAAGCCATCGACACGCGAATTGCGGCGCTCGACCGCGGCGCGGTCGATTACCTGATCTGGCCTTTCACCGCCGAGGAATTGGTGGCACGGGTGTCCACCGTTCTGCGGCGTCGCGAGAGTTCGCCCGGACGATTCATCCGGCGTGGAGACATCGTGCTGGATCGCGAAATCGGACGGATCGGCGACGGCATGACATGGACCACACTTTCGCCGACCGAGCGAAAGGTGTTCCCGCTGCTCTTCGGCGACCTTGATCGTCCGGTTTCCAAGCAGCGTCTCAAACGCGCCATGGCCGGCGCCGCGGGTGTCTCCGACAATGCCATCGAAGCCCTTATTTCCCGGTTGCGCATCAAGGCCAATACCTGGGGAATGCGGATCCAGACCTATCGGGGCCTGGGGTACATCCTCGAAAGCCTTTGACCGGTT
>DAIOGL010000331.1:2415-3025 GCA_036745235.1 Sulfuritalea sp. | reverse complement strand
GCACTCGGTCAAGCCATCGTCCTCCCACGGCTTGGTGAGGAATTTATAGACCGCCCCATGATTGACGGCATCGATCACGGAATTGAGTTCGGTATAGCCGGAGAGCACGATGCGCACGGTCTCGGGATGGAGTTCCTTGACGCGACGGAGAAACTCGGTGCCGGTCATCTCGGGCATGCGCTGGTCGCAGATGACGACACCCGGACGGTGCATCGCCAGCAGATCGAATCCCTCACGCGCACTTGTGGTGCTGACGATGCGGTAGCCCTGGCGGCGCAACAGGCGGCTGAGCGACGAAATGATGCTCGCCTCGTCGTCCACCAGCAGCAGGACCCGTTCGGGCTTGCCTGCGTTCATCGGAGGCATGCAGCGTCCTTCGCGCAGCAACGTGGCGAACTCGTCTTCGGGCAGCGGCCGGCTGAAGAGATAGCCCTGGATTTCCTCGCAGCCGATGCCGCGCAGAAAGCCGAGCTGGCCTTCGGTCTCGACGCCTTCGGCGATCACGGACAAACCCAGGCTGTGCGCCATGCCGACCACGGCGCGGGCGATCGCCGCGTCGCTGGGACTGGAGGTGATGTGGGTGACGAAGCTGCGATCGATCTTGATGCGC
>DAIOGL010000331.1:0-2405 GCA_036745235.1 Sulfuritalea sp. | reverse complement strand
GACGAGTAGCCGGTGCCGAAATCGTCCAGCGCGTGGCTCACGCCGTCGGCATTGAGGTCATGCATGGTGCGGATGACGCCCTCCGCGTTGAGCAGGACGATGCCTTCGGTGAGTTCCAGTTCCAGCCACCGCGGATCGAGCCCGGTGGCGTCGAGCGCGCGCCGCACGATGGCCCGGATGTCGCCGTCGTGGAACTGCCGCGCCGAAAGATTGACGGCGACGCGGAAGGGAGGCAAGCCCTCGTCCTGCCATTGCTTGGTGCGCCGGCAGGCCTCGTGCAGCGCCCATTCGCCAACTGCGCCGATCAGCCCGTTGTCCTCCAGCAGCGGAACGAACTCCAGCGGCGACACCAGGCCGTAATCGGGGCGCTGCCAGCGCAGCAGAGCCTCGGCACCGATGACGCGGCCCGAGGCCAGATCGATCTGCGGCTGATAGTGCAGTTTGAATTCATTGCGCTCCAGGGCCCGGCGCAAGGCGGTATCGAGATCGAGGCGTTTGCGCGAGCCGTCGTCCAGGTCGGAATTGAAGAAGCGGCAGCTGCTGCCGGAATAGTCGGAGGGGACCCCTGCGGCTTGTGTCGCATGCTTGAGGATTTCCCCCTGCTCCCCGTCCTGCGGAAACACGGCGATGCCGACAAAGGGATCGAGAAACAATTCCTGGCCGTCCGCACGCGTCGGACTGGCGAGTTCGCGCTGGATGCTCCATGCCAGTTCTTCCACCACATCGAGGCCCGTCGGTTCGCTGACCATAAGCGCGAACTTCGATTCGCTGATGCGTGCGACAGGCAGCGCCGGCAACGCCGCCTCGAGTCGGGCAGCCATGGCGCGAATGATGTCCAGGCCGGCGCCGGGCCCCAGCAGTTGCACGATGCCATGGTAGCGGCGCAGATTGGCAACCAGCACCGCCACCGTCTTGCCCGCCGCGTTGCGACACGCTTCGGCCAGCCTTTCCTCGAACAGTACGCGGGTGGGCAATCCGGTCCGGGAATCGTAGTAGGCGAGGTAGCGCATCTTGGTCTCGGCGGCCATGTGCTTTTCGGTGCGGCGAATACCGTCGAGCGCGAACGAGAGATCGTCGGCCACTTCCACCAGCAGGTTGATCTCGCGATCACGGAAGCCGTTGGGTTCGTTGCCGGCGACGTTGAACGCACCGATGATGTCTCCCTCGAGCCGGATCGGGAAGGAAGCGCCCGAGCGAATGCCCCATAGCTCCCTCATGGCCTGCCATGGCCCGGGGCTGGAAGTTTCCCCGGTGTCATTGACGATGACCGGGCTGCGGGCCCGTTTGGCATCCACCGTCGGCCCCCCCTGGCCGGCGAACGCATCGGCGATGCCCTCCATTTGTGCAGTCGTCATCACCCCCGCCGAGGCAACCGGCACCACGCGGTCGCTGCCGGGCTCGAGCAGGCTGACCCAGGCCAGCGCATAGCCGCCGTATTCGATGGCAATGCGGCAGGCTGTTGCATACAGATCCTGGGGGTCTTCGGTGCGCACGATGGTCCGGTTGATGTGGCTCAGCATGGCGTAGAGCCGGTTCAGGCGCTCCAGCTCGGACAGCGCCTTGCGCGGATCGACGGACGAGTCAGGCGGTTCCACGGCCGCCTCCCAGCAACTTGTCGATGCAGGCCTGCAGGGCCCAGCGGTCCACCGGTTTGGTGAGCAGCTCCGACACGCCGGCGGTTGCCAGACGCGCGCGCGATCCGTCGTCGTCGAGCGCAGTCACCATGATGATCGGAATATCGCGGGTGGCGGGATCGACCTTCAGCCGCCGCACCACTTCGAATCCGTCCATGCCCGGCATCATCAGGTCGAGCAGGATCAGGTCGGGTGGGTAGGCCGCGATGGCCTCCAGCGCGGCCTTGCCGGAGTCGATGCTGCGCACGACGTGGCCGCCGGCGCGCAGCAGGGCTTCCTCCAGCTTGCGGTTGCGGGGATCGTCATCGACGACGAGGATGTTCCTTGCTTGCGTCATGGGTGTGGCTCCGTGCGACGAGGAGGTGAGGCAAGTATCCGTTCCACCTCTGCGAGAAAATTCTTGTACTGGATGGGCTTGGCGATGTAGCCGTCGCAGCCTGCCGCGATCATTTTTTCCTCGTCGCCCTTCATGGCGAAGGCGGTGAGCGCGACGATCCTTATGTGTCGCGTCGCTTCCGCCGACTTCAGTTCGCGGGTCGCCGCCAGGCCATCCATGCCGGGCAACTGGATGTCCATCAGGATCAGCTCCGGCAGATGCCGGCGCGCCAGCGCCATGCCGTCGGCGGCGTTGTCCGCCTGCAGCACCCGATAACCTGCTTTGACCAGCAGCATTGTTGCAAGTTTCATGTTGGCGGGAGTGTCCTCCACCAGCAGCACCTGTGTCGTCATGATTCCCTGTTCCTGTTGATCGCCAAGGCGCGCTGCACCTCC
>DAIOGL010000330.1:0-3051 GCA_036745235.1 Sulfuritalea sp. | reverse complement strand
TTCAGGCTGATTCGCAGTTCGACAGCGTTCGAGCCTGGTGTCGGCCGCGCATCCCGGGCCGGGACCATGTCCAGGCTCGCGAGCAGGGTGCCGAGTTCTTCCGGGTTCAGGGAGTCGCGCCCCGCGGCGGCGGCCTGCCGGAACAATTCCGCGGTTACGGCGTTGTTGGCTACGGCGTGGGTCCTGGACTGTGAAGGATTCTGCATGCTTTGACTCCCTTGATGCCGCGATCGACAGGGTGATGCCGGGGAGTAACTATAACAGATACAGAAACATCAATAAACATTAGTCTTAATGTATCGTTTGATATCCATCAAGTCGGAAGCTGGCCGGAGGCTGTATCAGGCAGAGGGTGCCGCCAGACCGCCGAAGCGTTCATAGAAGTAGGGAGCGGCGGGGGGTAGCGGGCCGTTCGCGGTCTCGCAGACCGCCAGCAAGTGCTGCTGGGCCAGCGGGTAGGTGATGCTGTACAGGTCGCGGCACAGCTGGCGCGCGACGCCGCCGCTCCAGTTGGCAGGAAGCAGCTGCGACGGCAACTGCGGATCGTGCAGCAGCGCCCGCCGGAAGTGGTGCATGAGCAGCGTTTGCACCAGGAAGCACTGTTCTGGATCGAGGCTGTTGGCGGCGCGCATGGTACGCAGCACCGGGCGAAAGAGTTCGATGAAATCGAGGTACTTGGCGGAAAGGGCCTCGAGATTCCAGCATTCATGGACCAGCTCCTGGAGCGGTCTGCTGGTCAGGGCGCTGATGTTCACCGCCTTCATGGCGACGACCTTGTCGTGCGCTCCCGTCTCCTGCAGGATGTCGAGCAGGGCGTCGGTGTCGGCGGATGGATGGGCGAGTATGCCCGACGCCAGAGCGCCGTAGCCGGCCCAGGCCAGTTCCTTGCGCAGGGCATCGCGTTGCGCGCCGCCCAGCGAGCCGGGCATCATGACCAGTTGCCATTCTCCCGTCCAGGTGTCCTGCGGGGCGAAATAGATCCGGCGATAAGCATGTTCGAAGCGGCGTCTGCCGGACGTGGTCAGGCTGTAATAGCTCCTGCGGCCCATCTGTTCGGAGACCAGCCATTTTTCCTGGGACAGGCGATACACGCTGGTGCGCACCATGCGCTCGTTGAGGCCCAGAGGTTGCACCAGCTTGATGAAGCTGCCGAGCCAGACCGTGCCGCCGTGCGGAGCGATGAAGTCGCCATAGATCGTGATGATCAGCGAGTTGGCGCGGGTCGGATGCTGGTCGAGGAAGTCCTTGATCCACTGGCTGATATATCGGCTCTTCACATTGTTCCTAAAAGACGGACCGGGGCGGATGTGGCGCTGCACATTGTATTGGATGAACCGGTCTGCAGCATTAGACATCTCTAATGTGATACAAAATCATTGCATATATTCTGGCGAAAGTGTATCGTATCGTCAATAAGGTCAAATCTGACCCCGGTACGACGAGACGAGGCGGGCAATGCAACACGAGGCAGGCGTGGGCATCGAGGCACATAGGCAATACGGCGCGTATCGCTGGACCGGCGCCGCCGGCGCGCATTCGGACGAGACCGTCGCGGAAGAAGTGCCTGTCGCTCTGGTCTACAACGGCATCTCCCATGTCGTGATGCTGTCGACGCCGTCGGACCTGGAAGATTTGGCTCTGGGCTTCAGTCTGAGCGAGTGCATCGTGGGGCGCTCCGGTGAGATTCACGATCTGGAGATCGTCGAGCGGGACAACGGTATCGAAGTCCACATGCAGCTTTCCGCAGAGCGCGCCCATCTGCTCAAGCAGCATCGGCGGACCTTGGCCGGACGCACCGGTTGTGGTCTGTGCGGTTCCGAAAGCCTCGACCAGCTGGCCAAGCGGGCTACGGTCGTCCGGTCCTCCGCCGTGATGAATTCAGGGGCCTTGCCGCGTGCCTTGTGCGCGCTGCAGGGAATGCAGCACCTGTTCCATTTGACGGGAGCGGTACACGCCGCCGCCTGGTGCGACTTCAATGGCGGGATCCATCTGGTGCGGGAAGACGTCGGGCGTCACAACGCGCTCGACAAGCTGATCGGCTCTCTGGCGTCTCAACGCCGGGCCTTCGACGACGGCTTCGTCCTCATGACCAGCCGTGCCAGCTATGAAATCGTGCAGAAGGCCGCGGCGGTGGGCATTGCGGTAGTCGCGGCGGTTTCTGCACCTACCGGCATGGCGGTCAGGGTGGCGGTCGATTCGGGCGTCACCCTCATCGGCTTTGCCCGCGGCGAGCGGCATTGCGTCTATTCGCATCCCGAGCGCGTTCAATAGTCAGCGAAACAGGCGAGGAAGATCAGAATGGCAGCAGTCCAACCGAAATCCGTCAAGCATGTGCCGACCTATTGCTACAACTGCGTGTCCGGCCCCGACTTCATGAGCGTCAAGGTGGTTGACGGCGTCGCTACCGAGATCGAGCCGAATTTTGCCGCGGCCGAGGTGCATCCGGCGAAAGGCAAGGTCTGCGTCAAGGCCTACGGCCTGGTGCAGAAGACCTATAACCCGAACCGCATCCTCACGCCGATGAAGCGGACCAATCCGAAGAAGGGCCGCAACGAGGATCCCGGTTTCGTGCCGATCTCCTGGGATGAGGCGCTTGGTCTCGTCGCGGAGAAACTCAATGCCGTGCGCGCCAAGGGGCTGGTAGACGAAGCCGGGTTGCCGCGGGTCGCCGTCAGCCTCGGCCACGGCGGCACGCCCTCCAATTACATGGGCACCTTCCCGGCCTTCCTCGCCGCCTGGGGTCCTGTCGATTTCAGCTTCGGCTCGGGGCAGGGCGTCAAGTGCGTGCATTCCGAGCATCTCTATGGCGAATTCTGGCATCGCGGCTTTACCGTCGCTTCCGACACGCCGAACGCCCGCTACGTGATCGCCGTGGGTGCCAACGTCGATGTGACGGGCGGTCCCTGCGCCGTGATCCGTCATGCGGATGCCAGGGTGCGGGGCTACAAACGCGTTCAGGTGGAGCCGAGCCTGACGGCGACGGGCGCCTGCTCCGCGGAATGGGTGCCGATCCGGCCCAAGACCGATCCGGCCTTCCTGTTCGCCCTGATC
>DAIOGL010000329.1:0-3060 GCA_036745235.1 Sulfuritalea sp. | reverse complement strand
TGGGATCTGGTCAAGGTTCCCGGCATTTTCAAGATAGGGATCCCGACAATTTCCGGGACCGGCGCCGAAGCCACCCGCACCTGTGTCATGACCAACCCGGCGACCGGCATGAAGCTGGGCATGAACAGCGATTTCACGGTGTTCGATCATGTGATCATGGACCCCGTGCTGACGGCCACCGTGCCGCGCGACCAGTATTTCTTCACCGGCATGGATGCCTACATACACTGCATCGAGGCGCTGGCGGGCTCATATCGCAACGCAATTGGCGATGCGTATTCAAGAGAAACGATCAATCTTTGTCGCCAGGTGTTTCTCGAAGACGACATGCAGACTCCGGCGAATCGCGAAAGGCTGATGGTCGCCTCGTATCTTGGCGGTTGCGCCATCGCCACGAGTTACGTGGGCTTGGTTCACCCGTTGTCGGCAGGGCTCAGCGTTGTGCTGGGCGTTCATCACTGTGTCGGCAACTGCATCGTCATGCGCGCGATGGCGGACTACTATCCCGTCGCCCACGACGAGTTCTGGAAGATGGCCGAGCGTCAGCGCGTAAAGGTTCCCGAAGGCATCTGCAGGAACCTGGGCGAAGCGGATTTCAAGGCCCTGTATGACGCATCGATCATGCACCAAAAGCCACTGACCAACGCCTTGGGCGAGAAATACAAGTCGATCCTGACGCTGGACAAGGTGACCGACCTGTTCAAGAAGATGTAAACGGAAGGAACGAAGATGCCCGGCTACGAATTGATCGGCAACGAGGAACTGGCGGAAATCCAGGATGTATTCGCCCATGGCGGCGTCTTGTTCAGGCACGGCTTCGATGGCTTGCGCAACAACTGCTACAAGGTGCGTCAGTTCGAGCAGGAGTTCGCCGGAAAGATGGGCGTCCGGCATGCCCTGGCGGTGACTTCAGGCACCGCCGCACTCAGGGTGGCGCTGGCGGCGCTGGAGATCGGACCCGGCGATGAGGTCATAACGCAGAGCTTTACCTTCGTCGCCACCGTCGAGGCCATCATCGAATCGCGCGCAACTCCCGTATGCGCCGAGATCGACACTACTCTCAATATGGACCCTGGCGATCTGCGCCGCAGGATAACGCCCCGCACCAGGGCTGTCATCGTCGTCCATATGCTGGGCACGCCGGCACGCCTGCAAGAAATTGCCGAAATCTGCCGCCAACACAATCTGGTCCTGATCGAAGACACCGCCTGGGGTTGCGGCGGCAACCTGAACGGCAGGCCGCTGGGTACCTGGGGCAATGTCGGCACCTTCAGCTTCGATTTCGCCAAGACCATGACGACCGGAGAAGGCGGCATGGTGGTGTTTCGCGACGAGGCCGTCTGGAAGAAGGCCGCCGCATGGCACGATCACGGGCACGAAAACAATCCGGCCGTGCCGCGCTGGGAAGACACCCGCGCGAGCAGCGGCTTCAACTACCGGATGATGGAATTGCAGGGCGCCGTGGGTCTTGCGCAGCTCAAGAAGCTGCCTGGCGTGGTCGAAGCGCAGCGCCGCAATCGCGATGGCCTGTGGCGGGCGCTTTTCGATCTGCCGGGCATCGAACCCCGAGCCCTTCCGGAGGGTTCCTACGACACCGCCGATGCGCTGGTGTTCCTCACTCCGGACAATTCGACAGCCCTGCGCTGCCGCCAGGAACTTCTGGCCGCCGGCCTGGCTACCAAGATACTGCCCGAAGCCTACACCTGGCATTTTGCGGGAACCTGGACGCACATGCCGGAACTGGCGGCGGCACACGGCGGAAACCTCGCCACCGCCTTTCCGCAGTCCCGCGCCATCCTGTCCCGCGCGGTATCTCTTCCCGTCGGCGTCAACATGGCCGAAGACCTCCCCGGCCGTGCGCGCCGCGCGATAGAAAAGGCGATCAAGCCGTGATCCAGAACGCTCCGCTCGTTTCCGTGATCGTGCCTGTATTCAATCAGGAAAAATTCATCGGCCGCTGTCTGCGCTCGCTGCTGCATCAAACCATACCGCACGAGAAATACGAAATCATCGTCATCAACGACGGCAGCACCGATCGCACCCCCTACGCGCTCGAACTCTTTCACGACGCCATTCACCCCATTACCAACGAAACGAACATCGGCTTGCCCGCCTCCATAAACCGGGGAATCATGGCGGCAAAGTCGCAATACATCGTGCGGGTCGATTCCGACGATTACGTCAACCAGAATTTCCTGAACTTCCTCCACTTCTATCTCGACCAGAACCGGTATGCGGACGCCGTGGCCTGCGACTATCTGCTCGTCAATGATGCGGAAGAGGTGCTGGAGCGGGCCAACTGCATGGACCACCCGATCGCCTGCGGCATCATGTTTCGCAGGCAGCAGTTGATCGACATCGGCATGTACGACGAGAGCTTCCGCTGCCACGAGGACCAGGATCTCCGCATTCGCTTTGAAAAGAAATACAGCATCAGCCGGCTCGAGCTTCCGCTGTATCGCTATCGCCGGCACGAGAACAACATCACCAACGATTCCGAAGCGATGGAACACCACCGCCAAAATCTGATCCGCAAACACGGCCCCGACAGCGGGCAATAGCGGCAAACATCAAGAGGCCAAGAAATGCACACCTCCATCAACCTGGGGAGCCGCGTCATCACTTTCCGCAGCAAGCCCTACGTGATAGCCGAGATCGGCGTCAATCACGAGGGCTCGCTGGATCAGGCGAAACGGCTGATCGATCAGGCCAGGAAAGGCGGCGCCGATGCCGCCAAGTTTCAGAGCTACAAGGCGGGCACGCTGGCCTCGAAACATTCGCCCTCCTACTGGGATACGACAAAGGAGCCGACTCGCAGCCAGTACGCGCTGTTCCAGAAGTACGACAGCTTCGGCCCCGGCGAGTACCGGGCCCTCGCCGAACATTGCCGGCAGACGGGCATCGACTTTCTTTCGACGCCCTTCGACGACGAAGCGATCGAGTTCCTCGACCCGCTGGTTCCCTTCTTCAAGATCGCGTCCGCCGACCTGACGAACATTCCGTTTCTGC
The DNA here is from genome assembly GCA_036745235.1 of Sulfuritalea sp. GTDB lineage: Bacteria > Pseudomonadota > Gammaproteobacteria > Burkholderiales > Rhodocyclaceae > Sulfuritalea. Next base: position 51 of record DAIOGL010000329.1, on the reverse strand, counting down.
GCAAGGTCGCCGCCAAGGCGAAGCCGGTCGTGCTGTCGACCGGAGCATCGA
>DAIOGL010000328.1:0-3075 GCA_036745235.1 Sulfuritalea sp. | reverse complement strand
TGAGCGAACAGCAGTTTGCGGCGGTGTCCCTGATCGGGACCAACATCAACCACGAATTGGCCTTGCGCCTGGAATTGCTGGCCAGCGTTGCCGCGAGCCTGAGCCCGGCCATGATGGACAATGCCGCCACCCTGCAGGCACGCCTGCTGCAGCTGCCTGCCGTCGAAATCCTGTTCAACGGCGGCGTGCTTGCCATCAGGCCCGACGGCACCGCGATTGCCGAAGTGCCGCGCTCGGCGCAACGGGTCGGCACCAATTATCGCGACAGGACCTATCTGACCAAAACGCTGACCGAAGGCACGCCCATCGTCAGCCCGCCCGTCATGGGAAAGAAGTCGCGGCTGCCCGTTTTCGACATGGCGGTCCCCATTCGCAACGCTGAAGGCAAGGTCATCGGAGCGCTGGTGGGCGAGATCAAGCTGGGCACGCCCAATTTCCTGAGCAGGATTACGGACAGCACCTACGGCAAGACCGGCGGGGCTTTTCTCATCACCCCGCAGAACAGGACGATCGTTGCCGCCTTCGACAAATCCCGCATCATGGAAGTGCTCCCCGCCCCCGGTGTCAGTCCGTGGATCGACCGCTTCATGCAGGGCTACGAGGGTTCTGCGGTGGTCGTCAATCCGCACGGACTGGAAGTGCTGGTCTCGATCAAGCAGGTGCCCATCGCCGGCTGGTATACCTCAGTCATACTGCCGACGGCAGAAGCCTTCGTCTCGATCCGCGTGCTGCAGCAGCGCATGCTGCTCGCCGCGCTGTTGCTGTCCCTGCTCGCGGGCGGCCTGACATGGTGGATGTTGCGCCGTGAACTTTCGCCCCTGCTCGATGCCGCCAAGGCGCTGACCACCCAGTCCGAATCGAAGCAGCCGCCGCAGGCCCTGCCCATCGCCCGGCAGGATGAAATCGGCGACCTTATCGGCGGCTTCAATCACCTGCTGGAAGTCCTGGGCCAGCGCGAAGCGGCGCTGAAGGACAGCGAAAAGCGGTTTCAGGCACTTTCGACGATGTCGTCCGACTGGTTCTGGCAGCAAGACGAGCAGTTTCGGTTCACGGAATTCTCCGGGGCGCTTGCCAACAACTTCACACCGCCGGCCATGACGCTGGGCAAGACCCGATGGGAACTCAACATCAAGCTGACGCCCGAGCAATGGGCTGCGCACCGCGCCATTCTCGAAGCCCATCTTCCGTTCAAGGATTTCCAATACCCCATTTCCGATGATCAGGGCGAGGTACGCTGGTACAACGTCAGCGGCGAGCCGCTGTTTGACGAGACAGGCCGTTTCACCGGATACCATGGCACGGGCCGCAATATTTCGGAGCTAAAGCGGACCGAGCAAAGTCTTCGCGTCGCCGCCACCGTCTTCGAATCGCAGGAAGGCATGATGGTCACCGACTCCAAAGGCGTGATCCTGCGGGTCAACAGCGCATTCTGCGAGAGCAGCGGCTACACGCAGGATGAGCTGGTGGGGCAGACACCGCGGCTGCTCAAGTCGGGCCGCCACGGCGCGGAGTTCTATCGCGACATGTGGGAGTCCATCGGCCGCACCGGCGGATGGCAGGGAGAAGTATGGGACCGGCGCAAGAATGGCGAGATCTACCCGAAATGGCTCACCATTTCGGCGGTCAAGGGCGACGACGGGGTGGTGACCCACTACGTCGGCACGCATTTCGACATCACCGAACGCAAGCAGGCGGAAGAGAAAATCGCGGAACTGGCATTTTTTGACCAGCTGACGGGCCTCCCCAACCGCACACTCCTGCTGGATCGCCTGAAGCAGGCCATGGCCGCCAGTTCACGCAACGACAGCAACGGTGCGCTGCTGTTCATCGACCTCGACCATTTCAAGACCCTCAACGACACGCTCGGCCACGACATGGGCGACCTGCTGCTGAAGCAGGTTGCGCAACGCCTGGCGAGGTGCGTGCGCCAGAGCGACACGGTGGCACGGCTGGGCGGCGACGAATTCGTGGTGATGCTGGCGAACCTGAGCACGAACGACAGAGCCGCCGCCACCGATATCGAATCGGTGGCCGAGAAAATTCTTTCGACACTCAATCAGACCTACCAGCTCAAGGACGCGGCATTCCACAGCACGGCAAGCATCGGCATCACCCTGTTCAAGGGCCAGATCGCAACGCTGGACAACCTGATGAAGCAGGCCGATCTGGCCATGTACAAGGCCAAGGACACCGGACGCAACACGTTCCGCTTTTTCGATCCGGCCATGGAATCCGTCGTGAAGGAGCGCGTAGCGCTGGAGGACGACCTGCGGCACGCCGTCGAGAACGGGCAGTTCGTGCTCCACTATCAGGCCCAGGTGGTCGGCAAGGGCCGCGTCACGGGCGCGGAAGCGCTGTTGCGCTGGCGGCATCCCGAGCGCGGCATGGTCTCGCCTGCCGACTTCATCCCCCTTGCCGAAGAGACCGGGCTGATCCTGCCCCTGGGCCGCTGGGTGCTGGAAACCGCGTGCGCCCAATTGACCCAATGGGCAGCGCTGCCGGAGATGGCCCAACTGACGATTGCGGTCAATGTCAGCGCCCATCAGATCAACCGGCCCGACTTCGTCGAACACGTGCTGGCGGCACTCGGATCGACCGGCGCCAATCCGCGGCGACTGAAACTGGAGCTGACCGAGAGCCTGCTGGTGCATAACGTCGAGCAGATCATCGAGAAAATGTTTGCGCTGAAGGCAAAGGGCGTCGGCTTCTCGCTGGATGACTTCGGCACCGGCTATTCCTCGCTCTCCTACCTGAAGCGCCTGCCGCTCGATCAACTGAAGATCGACCAGTCGTTCGTGCGGGATGTGCTCACCGACCCGAACGATGCGGCGATTGCGCGCACCGTCGTGGCGCTCGCCCAGAGCCTGGGGCTGGCCGTCATCGCGGAAGGGGTCGAAACGGAAGCGCAGCGCGACTTCCTGTCCAGCTCGGGTTGCCATGCCTATCAAGGCTATTTCTTCAGCCGGCCGCTGCCCATCGACGCCTTCGAACAATTTGTCCGCCAGTCCGCAGCGCCGCTGGAGAATGCCTGACGGCACGCGACGCGGTGAGCGGGAAGCGGTCGGGAAGCTGAGC
>DAIOGL010000327.1:0-3076 GCA_036745235.1 Sulfuritalea sp. | reverse complement strand
TGGCTGGAGATCGTTCTGCAGGAAGGAAAGAACCGCCAGGTGAGGCGCATGACGGCTCGCGTTGGATTTCCAACTCTCCGTCTGATTCGCTGGGCGGTAGGCGCTTGGACGCTGGAAGGGCTTGCCCCGGGACAATGGCGCGAACTTGAAATTTCAGGTCAACCAGATCCAAGGCAGCGCGTTAATGTTCCTAACGCCTCGAAAAGCCGTGGTGTTAAAGACATTCTACCTATACACAAACGAAAGGAATCACCATGAACAAGCTCCTCGCTACCCTGGTTGCCGGCCTGATCGCCACCTCCGTTTTCGCCGCCGACGCCCCGAAGGCTGCTGCCGCTCCGGCCGCTGCTCCGGCTGCCGCTGCTGCCCCGGCTGCTGCCGCCCCGGCCGCTGAGAAGAAGGCTGAAGCCGCTCCGGCCAAGGCTGAAAAGAAGGCCAAGAAGGCCAAGAAGGCCAAGAAGGCTGAAGCCGCCAAGTAATTCCGCGGTTCGGGAAAAAAGATGGCAGGGAAACCTGCCATTTTTTTCGCCCATAGCTTGGAGAGTAATGGCTAAGCTATTGATTCGTTGGGTATGTGGAGTATGACATGAGGAAAAGGACGCAGCTTGTGGCGCGATGTTTCAATGACCGTGGTCAGGGCGGCTCGGTAGCTGCCGAAGGAGACTGATAGTGCTTTTCAGAATAGTGCTGCTCGCGGCATCGCTGGCAGTTGCTTTGCCGGCTTGGGCTCAGCAAACACAGTTGCCATTGATCGAATTGTTTGCCGGGATGCACCGGATCGAGGCCGAGGTCGCGGCCAGTTCCGAAAGTCGCCAAATTGGAATGATGCAGCGCACGATCATGGCGCCCCAGCGCGGAATGCTGTTCGTGTTCCCCGAGATCGCGGCGCACTGCATGTGGATGCGCAACACGCTTTTGCCGCTTTCCGTCGCTTTTCTCGACGAGAAGGGCAGGATCATCAATATTGAAGACATGCAGCCCAAAACCGACGACACCCATTGCGCCAGCAAGCCCGCGCGTTTTGCGCTTGAAATGAACCTGGGCTGGTTCAAGAGCCGTGGCTTGGGCGCGGGATTCTCGATCACGGGAATCGAGAAAGCGCCTTCTCCCCGTTAGAGCCGGCAAGCTGGTTGCGCCCGGCAACCCGGCCGGGTTTCTGCACAGCAGGCGTCATGCGATATTCAGTAGTGGGGCGGAATATCGTCGCGCGGATTTCGTGGTTCGCTTGGGGCGCCCGGCTGAAGCAATTGGTACAACTCGCGGAGTTGGGCCTGCAACAGATCGATCTGCTGCTGCTGCCGAAAGACAATTCGATTGAGCTCTTCGAGATGGTCTTCGCTGAGGCCGAGCTTGATCTCGAGTTCGGTGATTCTGGATTCCATACCGATTCTCCGGTCATCAAATGGCGAAGGGCGCCTCACGGGCGCCCTTCGTCGACTGCGACGTTAGTCGCGCAGCATCGCCGGGATCAGGCGAAATTCTTTGCGGCGAAGTCCCAGTTTGCCAGGGAATTCAGGAAGGTCTCGACAAACTTCGGTCGCGCATTCCGGTAGTCGATGTAATACGCGTGTTCCCACACATCGATAGTCAGCAGCGCCTTGTTTTCGGTGTTGAGCGGCGTGCCGGCGCCCGAAGTGTTGACGATATCGACCGACCCATCCGGCTTCTTTACGAGCCAGGTCCAGCCTGATCCGAAATTGCCGACGGCCGAGGCCTGGAAGGCCTTCTTGAACTCGTCGAAGCTGCCCCATTTCTTGGTGATTGCCGCAGCCAGCGCGCCCGTCGGCGTGCCGCCACCGCCGACTTTCATGCTGTTCCAGAAAAAGCTGTGATTCCACACTTGGGCGGAGTTGTTGAAGATGCCGCCGGCCGGAGCCTTCTTGATGATGGCTTCGAGGTCGAGATTTTCGTACTCGGTGCCCTTTATCAGGTTGTTGAGGTTTGTCGCATAGGCCTGATGATGCTTGCCGTAGTGGTATTCGAAAGTTTCCTTCGAGATGTGCGGGGCGAGCGCATCCATCGCGTACGGCAGGGGGGGGAGGGTGTGTTCCATTATGGTTCTCCTGTTGCTGTGGGGTGACGGGGTTTAAAGTTGACTATTATAGTCAAGAATAAGTCAGGTAACAATTTGGGACGCATCCGAGGTGCTTTCGAGGATGCTGGCCTGAGCCTCGCCGTGGGCCAGGTTGAGGTTTACGATTTGGCCGGCATGCAAGCGGGCAGCGTTCGTGACCACATTGCCGCTGGCGTCGCGAACGATGGAAAAACCACGATCGAGCGTCGCTTGCGGATTCAGGTGGAACAGTGCTGCCGCCATGCTGTCGAGCGCGCCGACGCGATTCTGTTGCTGTTGCCGGATCGCGGCACCCAGACGCTGCGCCAGCAATCCAATGTGCCCTCGGCGTCTTTCCATGCGTGGCACGGCGCGGCTCAGCCGGAGCGCGGCGCGGTTCAGGCGCTCGTGATGGATGCGAAGTGCGCGAGCCAGCGAGGCATCCAGTTGCGAGCCCAGCAGCGCAAGCCGGTCGCGCCCCTGCCGCAGTCTTGTCGCCGGATGAATCAGTCGTAGCGACAGGTGATCCAATCCTTGCTGCATCCGGGCGATCCGGTATTGCATGGCCCGGCTCAGTGTCGTGGCGAGATCGGAGAGTTCGGCCGCAGCCTCATACCATCCTTGCGTGGCCAACTCGGCAGCCGCGGTAGGTGTCGCGGCGCGCAGGTCGCAAACGTAATCGGCGATCGTTGTGTCGGTCTCGTGGCCGACGCCGCTGATGACCGGCAGGGGGCTGGCGACAATTGCCCGCGCCACGATTTCTTCATTGAACGCCCAAAGATCCTCTATGCTGCCGCCGCCGCGCACGAGCAGCAGCATGTCGCACTCCATGCGTTGGCCCGCGACGGCGATCGCCTGGGCTATCTCTGCAGCGGCGCTTTCGCCCTGCACCAAGGTCGGGTACAGAATTCCGTCGAGATGGGGTGCCCTGCGCCTGAGGGCCACCAGCACGTCGCGCAGGGCTGCCGCGCGCGGCGAACTGATGATTCCGATGCGACGCGGAAAGCGCGGCAGGGGCCTCTT
>DAIOGL010000326.1:0-3093 GCA_036745235.1 Sulfuritalea sp. | reverse complement strand
CCAACCTGCTGTGAACGATTGACGTAGTTCTCGATGACGATGGCTCTGCCGCCAACGTCGGCAGTTTCGTCAGGCACGGCCTTCCGCGGGTAATAGCAATTCCGGCAAACTGCAAGCTCCTTGAATCCATCGTGACGGCTATGGATTTCCCTGACCTCGTTCATCGCCTCTCCATGCCAAATCTCATGAATGGACTGCTTGTAGGCATCACCCACCGGGTGCCGGGTGTCCTCGTCATTGCTGCACATCATGACCCTGCCGTCGCTGCCGACCACCAGGCGCTGATATAGCTGCGGGCAGGCAAAGTTTTCCTCGAAGACAATCTGGGTGTCGTTGTGCAGGTAGTCGATCAAGGGGTTGTAGGCAATCAGGTCGGTATAGGGTTCAAGTGCGTTGTAGTACTCCGTCGGATTCTCGCGAATGGCAGGCCAGATGCCCTGTACCTTGATCACCGGCTTGTGGGTTCCCAGTTGATCCTTGAGGGCCTTGATTTCCTTGAGCCGGCCCAAGGTATCCTCCCACGTTAATGGATGCCGGATGCGGTTATAGGTTTCGCCCGTTCCATCGATGGAGATGGTGATCCAGTCGATTCCCGCCGCCACCGCCTTGCGCAGGTATTCGCCGGTGAACTTCTTGCCGTGCGTCAGCGTGGAAACCTCGCGGATGCCCTTCTGTTTTGCATAGGCGATGGCTTCGATGAAATCCCTGTTCAGCGTCGATTCGCCGCGCAAGCTGAGGCGGATCGCGAACACCTTGCCGGCCACTTCATCGATGATCTTTTTGTAAAGGTCAAACTCCATGTACTTGCGATCGACCTTGCTGAGAAACTCTTCAGTGATCGTGTAGCACATCGGGCAATGCAGGTTGCACTTCGAAGACAGTTCGAGATCGACCAGCAAAGGGTAGTCACGCAGTTCGCGGCTCTTGGCGAGTTCCACCCATAGCCGGCGATACTCGGCGTATTCATGCTCCCAACCCCGCGCCAGCTTCTCACTGAAGGCAGCGGTACGCTCGGGCGTGTCCAGGTCGAAATGGCCCTTGTTGATGGGAATGTAGCGTTCCTCCACGGTGCCCACCGTTGTGGCAGGCATGGAGACCACGGGAATCGAACCAAGTTTGCTACTCATTGAGATACCTCGATCAAAGCGTGAACATGCTCACGACTGCAAAAGGCTGCATCGTGCTCGACTTCAGAATGGACGACTGGATGGCTCTTGTTCATTGACTGGCCTTGGTAATCTGATAATAGGCGCGCAGCTCGCCACCGAAGCTCATTTTGAACCAGCCCCGCCGCGGGCTATTTACGCCCTCGAGGTCGATCTGCGTAATCCCGGCGGCAGCCAGTTTGCCGAACGCATCCCACAATACCGCAGTGCCGGTTGGAGAGTCCCGCAGATCAGGATCGCTCGCGCCAAAAAGATAATAGGCCCGGCGATGATCGAACGCATAGACCGCGGCACTGCCCGCAATGTGGTCGGAAGTCTTTGAGACGAACATGCGGGCCGCGCCCGAGCCCAGAAGGGCGGCGACGAGAGTGGCCATGCGGTCAAGCTTGTCCGGACTCACACCTTCGCCTTGGCGCTCCATGGTGCGCCGATAGAAGTCGATAAACAACCCGACATCGGAAAACTCTTCGGTAATCACTCCATCTCTTCGCGCATAGCGTATTTGCTGTCGGCGCGCTCCCGTTGCCTGTTTGTAAGCCTCGATGTGCTCCAGACCCTGCGCGGAAGCGAAATCACCGATATCGAGATAGGACGTGTATCTCACATCCACGCTGTAACGGCCGTGTTCCTGGCCGTAGTTGTGCCAGAGAAACGGCCTTACATCATTGATCGAGGGAGCCAGGGCAAACTCGACCCGCTGATACCGGTCGGCCAATGCCGCCGCTATGAAGGTGGCAATTTCGTGCCGCTCGGAATTCTGTTGCGCGCGATTTTGGCCATGGGTGGGCGCGCCAAAACAAATGCCGCTGTAGATCACCAGGTCATCCAGAACCGCCGAGGCTCCGTCTGGACTTTCCACCACCGCGACGACGGCACGCAATTCGTTCGCGTTGTAGCAGTGGTAGAGGCCCAGGCGGCAGCCGGTGTGGGCAAGATAGTTGGAGGTGATGAAGGCCGTGCCATCGGGCGACGAAGCAACGACGGCATCCCACGCAGCATCGAGGCCAGCTGCTTGCAAACGATAGCTCTTAGCCATGGCGCCAGTCAGACAAGTTCGAGGACATCTTTTGCGACAAGTCGATCTGCGATCGGCACGAGGTCTGCGGACGACACGCCGAGCCTTGCCGCAATGTGGGCAATGTCCAGCTTTCCGTCGCACAGGAACAGCAACCAGAGGATCAAGTCGAGCTCGGACCTTCCGCCGAGTTCCGGTCGCTGGGCTCCGCCCGTGGCCGGATACAGATCATGGCGCGAGAGCATGACTTCGCCATGCGGAATCCGGTTGCGGTAGACGCGGCGCGCCTCGACCTTTTCAATCAGACGGACATACAAGTCGAGCGTTTCGGCGATCTGCTCCGCCGTGACGAAGCTGAGGTCGTCCAGCGACGAATGGTAATAGGCATACTCATAGTAGCGATCCCGGCAGATCGTTGCCGCATTGATCCGGAAGCCTTGGGAAGAGTATTGCCGTTCATCGCTGCCATGGATATCGAAAGGATAGGTGACGAATTCGGTTTCCGCGTCACGGAACACTTCCTCGATCATCGCGTTGATGGGATGCGACGAATCAAAGCTGCGTTTGTAGCCGAACTTGCCCGGCCCGCCGACGGTGGTGATCACCAGACCCATATCAATCTGCTTCATCGCCGCTTCGTTGCGCGCGCAATAGGTGATGGCGCCGATTGTCTCCGGGACAAAGACGATGCGGTAGCTCCAGTGACGATTCTTGAGGCTCGCGATGTGACGTGCCAGGAAGGCGGTGAGCAGCACACCGCTCAGGCTGTCGTTGGCCATCGAAGGATGGCAGATGTAGCAGGAGAGCAGTATTTCCCGCGCGGATCGACCCGGCACAAGGTGTTCGCCATAGGTCAGCGAGCCGGGTTTGAGCTCGCTGTCGATGACGACAGTGAAGGGCCCTCCCAGCTTC
>DAIOGL010000325.1:0-3102 GCA_036745235.1 Sulfuritalea sp. | reverse complement strand
TTCGAGAGCAGTGGCAACCGACTCGATGGCCGCTTCATCCTCCCCGACCGCACGGGCGCCGAGCGCCGACGCCGCGGCCCGGCACAGCAGGCAGCCCTTGGTCTCATGGGCGACTGCCGTGATGCGGCCTGAGGCAACGGTCACCTGCATGCGGACGCGGTCGCCGCACAAGGGGTTGTCCAGCTTCGCCTCGCCGTCGGCCGCTGCCAGCCGTCCGTGGCCGTGCGCGGCCTGGGCGAACTGCTTGATGGCGTCCTGGTAGAGCCCGCTGCCGTCGTTCATGCCAGTTCCCGCAGCACGAAGCCCAGTCCGTCGAGCAGGGCCTCGATGTCGGCCTCGTCGCTGTAGAGCGCGATGCTGGCGCGGGTACAGACCTCGGCGCCCAGCGCCGCCAGCAGCGGCTGGGCGCAATGGTGGCCGCCGCGCAGCGCGAGCTGGTGCGCATCGAGCACCTGGCAGATGTCGTGCGGGTGCAGCCCGGCAATCTCGAAGGAAACGATCGGCGCGCGCCGGGCGGAGGCGTCCGGCCCGAGCAGACGCAAGCCCGGAATGCGCTGCAGGCCCTCGATCAGCCGTTGGCACAGGCGCGCTTCGCGCGCATGTATCTGCGGCCAGTCGAGGCTCATCATCCATTCCAGCGCGGCGGCGAGCCCCACCGCCTGTGCGATGGGCGGCGTGCCGGCTTCGAAACGCTGCGGCGGTGCGGCCCAGGTGGTCGCCTGCGCCGTGACCTCGCTGATCATGCCGCCGCCGGTCAGGAACGGCGGCATCGCCGCCAGCAGTTCGCCCCTGCCCCACAGCACGCCGACGCCTCCCGGGCCGAAGCACTTGTGGCCGGAAAAAGCGTAGAAATCGATGCCCAAGGCGCGCACATCCTGAGGGCCGTGCTGCGCGCCTTGCGCGCCGTCGAGCAGCACCTTCGCCCCGACCTTGCGCGCCGCCGCGACCAGCGCCGCCACGTCGGTCCATGCGCCGGTGACGTTGGAGCATTGCGTGACGGCGACCAGGCGGCACTTGCCGTCGATCAGTTCGGACAGGCGGGCAAGATCGAGCTGCCCCGAGGCTGTCACCGGAATCAGCGCCAGTTCGATACCGGTTCGCTCTCGAAGCATCTGCCAGGGCACGAAGTTGCTGTGGTGTTCGGCCACCGAGATCACGACGCGGTCACCGGCCTTGAGCATGCCGCCGAAGGCATGCGCGACGAGGTTGATGGACGCCGTCGCGCCCGAAGTAAAGATCACTTCATCGGCTGACGTCGCGTTGAGAAAGCGCGCTGCGGTTTGTCGTGCCTGCTCGTAGGCGAGGTCGGCGGCTTCGGCCAGGCGATAGGTGCCGCGCGACACGTTGGCACGCCGGGTGGTCTCGTGGCGCACCACGGCATCCAGCGCCAGACGGTGTATCTGCGCAGTGGCGGCGCTGTCCAGGTAATGCAGTTGCGGCGTCGCCGCCAGCAGCGGGAACCCGTCGCGCAGGGAGGCAGGCGCCATGCTCATCGGCCTGCCAGTTCGTCCAGCGCCGCCGGCGTGTCGACATCGGCGAAGATGGCATCGTCGTCGAAGGCGACGGCGTCGATCTGCTCGGCATGAAGGCGCAGCACGTCGCGGGCGCCGACATCGCCTTCCACGGCCTGCATTTCGGCAAAGTAGGCGCGCGGCCAGAGGATGGGGTTGCCGCGCCGCCCGGCCTTCATCGGCACCACGATCTTCGCCTGCTGCGGATCGAAGGCGGCGATCAGGCGATCGATATGGCCGCCATGGATGAAGGGCATGTCCGCCAGCAGAACCACCACGGCGTCCGCATCGGCCGGCAGCGCCGCGAGGCCGCGACGCAGCGAGGAGGCCATGCCGCTCGGATGCGCGGCGTTGTGCGCGAAGTTCACGTCGAGCCCGGCCAGGCAGGCTTGCACCTCCTCCGCCGCAAAGCCGGTGACGACGGTCACCGAGGTGCAGCGCGAAGCCAGCGCTGCATTCGCTGCGCGCCGCACCATGGGCACGCCGCCAATGGCCTGCAGCAGCTTGTTGCCGCTGCCCATGCGCTGGCTGCTGCCTGCCGCCAGCACCAGCGCGGCGACGCGGCGCCCGACGGGCGCCCGCACCGGTTCCGGCTGGGGCTTCTCATCGTCATCAGCTTCGAGCGGGCTGCGGATCAGGCCGCCGACACCCATGGCCATGATCTGTTCGGCTGCCATCGGCAACCCTGCCAGCATGCGCTGCAATACCCAGTCGAGACCATTCATGCGCCGCGAACGGGCACAGCCGGGCAGGATGATGACGGGCACCGCGCCCACATGTGCCAGCAACAGCATGTTGCCGGGCTCCACCGGCATGCCGAAATGCGTGATCGCGCCGCCCGCGGCGACGATGCCTGCGGGGACGGTGTCGGTCCTGTCCTTGGGTACCGTCGCGCCGGCGATCAGTATCAGCGAGCAGCCTGCGGCCAGCGCCTCCCGCACCGCCGCGGCGACGGCGTCGGTGCGATGCGCGCAGCGCTGCACCAGGCCGAGATGGCTGCCGAGGTCTTCGAGACGGCGGCGGCTGCTATTCACGGCGGCGATGTAGTTGCGCGGCGGATCGTTGGGTTGTTCGGTGACGATCAGTGCTGCGCGCTGCGGCCGGAACGGCAACAGCGCCAAGGCACCCTGCCCCGCCTGACCGACGCAGGCGGCGACCAGGCTGCGGCCCACCGCCAGCGGAATGATCTTGACCGTGGCGACCACAGCGCCGCCCCTGACCGCCGACAGCGGCGGCAAAGTGGCGACGGTGACCGACTCGTCGAGCCGGTTGATCCGGTTGATGATGTCGGCATCGACGGTCACCAGGCCGCGCTGCTCGGCATAAAGATTGCAGCGGCCTGCATGCGGCGCGCGCGCGGAAACGCCGGAACCAGCGAGCGCCGCGGCGACGGCGCCGGCGGCGGCGTTTTCATCGAAATCGTCGGCATCGAGCCGCGCACCGGTCACCCGCCGGATTCCTGCGGCATCGAGAACCTGAAGGTCGGCGCTGGTGAGACGGCGACCCTTCTTCATCGTGCAATCCGGCAACCGCAAGCTGTGCGCCAGCAGCAGGCCTTCGCATTCGGCCAGCGGAAATTCGCCGAAGATCA
>DAIOGL010000324.1:0-3112 GCA_036745235.1 Sulfuritalea sp. | reverse complement strand
GCCGACGCCGCAGGCAACTGGATCTTCCAGAACGGACCGCAGGCAGTCTTCGTCGCGCTTGACTACACCCCGCTGGTGCTGCGCCTCGACGCGGACGGCGGACTCACAACTCACACCGGCGTCGCAGCAGGCTCCGTCGCCGCCGCCTACCTGGATGAGGAAGGCAGCGCACTGCTGCATACCGCGCAAGGGATAGGAGTGCTGGACGACAGGGATCTTCCGGCCTTTGTTGCGGCGTGCCGGAGTGAGAACGGGAACGTCGCGGGCGAGGACGCCTTGCTCGCCACCATGGCGGGCGGCTCGGGGGTTTTCTGGCGCGGCTTGCCGGTGCAGGGATTGAAGCGCCGCGATGTTGCGCGGCGCTTCGGGTTCAATCCGGATCCCACGCCCTAGACGTTGTGGACGGATTGCAGGCGCAGGAGGCCATGGTTGCCGAGGCGCTGAGGACGGTCCGCGAATTCAGGAACTGAGGACCGTTTGAAGAGTCGGCGCTGGCGATACGGCGACGCAATAAATCGCAGGCTTGGTGCAAGGCGCCCCACGACGAAGGATAATTGCGCATGACCACCGAAACCCCAATCCCGCCTCCAATTCCCCGCCGCCTGTCGCCCCTCAAAGGCTTGTGGCCCTTCCTGCGGCCTTACCGGGCGCGGATCGCGCTGGCCTTCGTCCTGTTGTGCGTCGGCTCCGCAACCATCCTGCTGGTGCCGCTGGCCTTCCGCGACCTGATCGATTTCGGCTTCGGGGCGAAGGAGCAGGCGAGCGGCGGCCTGCTGGGCGCGTTGAGCCTGAACGGGCACTTCATTGCCCTGTTCGGCCTCGCCGCCTTCTGGGCACTGGCCGTTTCGGCGCGCTTCTACACGGTGTCGTGGGTCGGCGAGCGGGTGACGGCGGACTTGCGCAATGCTGTGTATTCGCGCGTGCTGGCGCAGTCGCCGCAGTTCTTCGAGACCCTGCAGACCGGCGAGGTGCTGTCGCGGCTGACGGGCGACACGACGCTGATCCAGACCGTGGTCGGCAGTTCCATTTCGATGGGCCTGCGCAGCCTGTTCCAGTTCATCGGCGGCATGGTGATGCTGGCGGTGACCAGCTTCTATCTGTTCTCGCTCAACCTGGGCCTGATGGCATTGCTGATCCTGCCGATCATCGCCATCGGCCGCAAGGTGAAGAAGCTCTCGCGCGAATCGCAGGACCGGATTGCGGATGCGTCCGCCCTGGCTGGCGAGATCCTCAACGCCATGCCGACGGTGCAGGCCTATACGCAGGAGCAGCACGAAACCGGCCGATTCGCCGAGCGCACGGAGCGCAGCTTCATCACCGCGATCCGGCGCACCCGGGTGCGCGCGGCGCTGACGGTGCTGATCATCACGGCGGTGATGGGCACCATCATTTTCGTGCTGTGGATCGGCGCGCGCCAGGTGCATGACGGCATACTGACCGGCGGCCAGCTGGCGTCCTTCGTCCTCTACGCGGCGCTGGTGGCCGGCGGGGTAGGGACCATGGCGGAAGTGTGGGGCGACGTGATGCGCGCAGCCGGGGCGACCGAGCGGCTGCTGGAGCTGCTGCATGCCGAATCCGCCATCCGCGAAGTGGCGGCGCCCGAGACGCCCGCCCATCCGGCGCAGGCGGCGATCCATTTCGACCATGTTTGCTTCAGCTATCCGGCGCGCCCGCAAACGCGCGCCCTGGACGACATCTGCCTCGACATCGCGCCGGGCGAGAGCGTCGCCCTGGTCGGCCCTTCGGGCGCCGGCAAGACCAGCATGTTCCAGCTGCTGCTGCGCTACTACGAGGTGTCGGAAGGCGGCATCCAGCTCAACGGACAGGACATCCGCCAACTGAGCCTGCACGACCTGCGCGACGGCATCGCCATCGTGCCGCAGGACCCGGTGATCTTTTCGGCGAACGCGCTGGAGAACATCCGCTACGGCCGCGCCGATGCGAGCGATGCGGAGATCATGCAGGCGGCGAGGGCGGCCCTGGTGGATGAATTCATCGACCGGCTGCCCGAGGGCTACCAGACTTTCCTCGGCGAACGCGGCACGCGCCTGTCCGGCGGCCAGCGCCAGCGCATCGCGATTGCGCGCGCGATCCTGAAAGGCGCGCCCTTGCTGCTGCTCGACGAGGCCACCAGCGCCCTCGATGCGGAATCGGAAATACTGGTGCAGCGCGGCCTCAACGCCGCGATGGAAGGGCGCACGACCCTGATCATCGCCCACCGGCTGGCCACCGTGCAGAAGGCCGACCGGATCGTGGTGATGGAGCGGGGACGCATCGTCGAAATCGGCACGCCTGATGACTTGCGCAATCAGGGCGGGCTCTATGCGCGTCTGGCGACGCTGCAACTGGATCTTTGAGCGCGGCGGCGCTGAACTCGCGAACCGTTGCGCTGTCGTAATGTTCGGTATCCCGAATGGGAGTTCATCATGTTGCTGAAAGCATTGGTTCTGGCCTCGTCGCTGCTTGTCGCCGCCTGTGCGTCCTATGAAGGACGCGGCCTCAAGCCAGGCGAGGCAAGCCTCGAAGACGTGCAGGCGACGATGGGCCAGCCGGCGATGCAATGGCAGGATCCTGATGGCTCCAGGCAGCTGGCCTATCCGCGCGGCCCGGCGGGTTTTCATACCTTCATGGTCCGGCTGGGTCCGAACGGGAAAATGCTGTCCATACAGAATGTGCTCGACGAGCGGCATCTGGCCGACGTGCGCGCAGGGATGAGCAAGGAAGAAGTTCTGCGCGTACTCGGCCCGTCGGATGAGAGGTTGACCGTCTATTTCAAGGCACGTGATGAACTCGTTTGGGATTGGCGCTATCGCGCACTCTCGGGCGAGATCATGCGCATGATGGTCCTGTTCGACGGTACCTCCGGCAAGGTGCGCAGCACCATGGTGCTACCGGAACAGTCGGCAAGCATCGACCCCATCGACGCGCACTGAGCGGCCGAATGATCGCGCTTTTTTGAAGGCGCGATAAGCGGCGCCTGCCAGCTCGATATGAATATTTGATATCGAAATGGTGCAGTGCCATAGGCGCTAGCCGGTCGCGCAGCCGGGACAACTCGGGAATCCATGGTGCAACGCCATAGGAGTAATCCTTTAGCCATACAGCATCGCTT
>DAIOGL010000323.1:0-3143 GCA_036745235.1 Sulfuritalea sp. | reverse complement strand
GCGGCCTTGTCGGGCCATTCGACCAGACAAATTCCGCTTCCTGAAAAATATTCGTCGAGCCCGGCATCGAGATATTCTTCCGCCTGATTGAATCTATAAAAATCAAAGTGATAGAAGTGTAATCCAGAAACCACGTGAACTTCAAGTAGCGTGTAAGTCGGGCTTTTGACCGGCCCGGTATCACCTGCGGCGCGCAAGAGTCCGCGCACCAGCGTGGTCTTGCCGGCACCGAGGTCGCCTTCGAGCCAGATCACCATGCCCGCAGGCCGCTCACGGGCAATCGCAGCGGCCAGCGCGGCACCCAGCGCGAGGGTGGCGGCCTCGTCGGGCAGGGCTAACGTAAGATGTTCGGCATGCATGGCAATCGGGACGATTCGGCGACTCTGAAGGAAGACATACGGCGCTGGGGCCTAGAACTCGGCTTCGATGCAATCGGCTTTTCCGGCAACCGGGTCAGCGACGCCGAAGAGAACCTGAGCGCATGGCTGGCGGCAGGTTTTCACGGCGAAATGGATTATATGGCCGCGTATGCAACCAGCGCCGGAAACAAGCGTGCCCAGCCCGAATTGCTGCTGCCCGGCACCCGCAGCGTCATCACCGCGCGCATGAATTACCGTAGCGCCAGCGCCGACTCTTCCGCGGCGCTCGCCGACGGGGAGCGCGCCTTCGTGTCGCGCTACGCGCTGGGCCGCGACTATCACAAGCTGCTGCGCGCACGCCTGCAGCAGCTTGCCGACCGGATCACGGACGAAATCGGCGATTTCGCCTATCGCGTGTTCACCGATTCAGCACCGGTCATGGAAGTCGGCCTGGCGCAGAACAGCGGACTCGGCTGGCGCGGCAAGCACACGCTGCTGCTCGAGCGCGAGGCCGGATCGTATTTCTTCCTCGGCGAAATTTTCACCGACCTGGCGCTGGCGCCCGATGCTCCGGTGACCGATCACTGCGGCAGTTGCACCGCCTGCATCGAGGCCTGCCCGACGCAGGCCATCGTCGCGCCCTATCGCCTCGATGCGCGGCTTTGCGTGTCCTACCTCAGCATCGAACTCAAGGGCAGCATTCCCGAAGCGCTGCGGCCCTTGCTGGGCAATCGCATCTACGGCTGCGACGACTGCCAGATGGCCTGCCCGTGGAATCGCTTCGCGCCCCTGACCCGCGAGAGCGACTTCGCGCCGCGCCACAATCTCGATCGGGCGACGCTGGTCGAACTCTTCGCCTGGGACGAAAACGATTTCAACGAAAGGCTGGCCGGCTCGCCGATCCGGCGCATCGGCTTCGAGCGCTGGCTGCGCAACATCGCCGTGGCACTGGGCAATGCTCCATCCGGTCCTGAAGTGATCAGTGCCCTGCGCTCACGCGCCGATCACCCCTCGGCGCTGGTGCGTGAACACGTGGCGTGGGGCCTGCGGCGGCAGGGTATCGATCCCTAGCCGCGCGCCACCGGACGCGAGGGGTCGGCGCACCACTCGCTCCATGAACCGGGATACAGCTTCGAGCCGGACAGGCCGGCCAGTTCCATCGCCAGCAGATTGTGGCAGGCGGTCACGCCGGAGCCGCACTGCTGCACCACGTGCGCCGCCGGGCGACCGGCGAGCAGCGCCGCGAACTCTGCGCGCAGTTCCGCCGCCGGTTTGAAGAAACAGCCGTCGTCGTCGAGGTTGTCGAAGTAGAAGCGATTCACTGCGCCGGGAATGTGGCCGCCCACCGGGTCGAGTGTCTCGTTCTCGCCGCGAAACCGCTCGGGGCTGCGCGCGTCGAGAATCAGCATCCGGTCCGACTGCAGATCGGCCAGAACCTGCCCGACATCGACCGCCATGTCCTGTGCTCGCGCCGTGAAGCTGCGCGGTTGCACAACGGGCACGGTCTCTTCCAGCGCCCGCTTGCTGCGCTTCCAGCCGGCAAGGCCGCCGTCGAGCACGGCCACCTTCTCGTGACCGAGCCAGCGCAGCATCCACCACAGGCGCGACGCAAAAATTCCGCCCTCGTTGTCGTAGGCCACCACCTGTGTCGCCGCATCGACACCGCAAGCCGCCATGCGCCGCGCAAAGCTGTCGGGGTCGGGCAGCGGATGACGGCCGTTCCGCCCGTCCTTGACCCCCGAGAGATCGTCGTCGAGATGCAGGAACAGCGCGCCCGGAATGTGGCCGCGGGCATACGCCTGCCGCCCGTATTCCGTGTTCTTCAGGTCATGCCGGCAGTCGAAGACTCGCCACTCCGGATGCGCAGCGAGATCCTCCGCAGTCACCAGCGCATTTGCCGGGGCCACGCTCATTCTGCGAGCCAGGCGCGGGCATCGGCTTCGTCGGCAAATACCGTCACGTCCGCGTTGACGAACAGTTGCTCCAGCCAGGCGCTCCAGGCCACCCACTGGCTGTCGGTGATCACCGCAATGCGCTTGAAGTCACCCGCGTGCTGGCGCGAAAAGCGAATCTCTTCCCACGCCACGTCGACAGTGAAGGCTGCCATGTCGCGCAGGTCGACCAGCAGATTCACCGGCCCGGAAAACTTGATTTCGTGGAGGACCAGTTCCTCGAATTCCTTGAAGTCGGCCAGGGTGAATTCGCCAAATACAGCGAACTCGACGAGATGGTCGTGATTTTGTGTCGTGATCATTTTGAATCTCCTTGGCAGGGAGAATAATCAGCGCCGGCTGAAAAGACAACCGAAACCCTGCCGGTAGTGCCTGCAGGCGCCGAAGCAGAATGGCGGGACTGCAAAAGAAAAGGGCCCGCAAGCGGGCCCTCTCAGGCGGAAAGCTCCCGCTTGCTTACTTCTTGGCCTTCTT
The DNA here is from genome assembly GCA_036745235.1 of Sulfuritalea sp. Taxonomy (GTDB): domain Bacteria; phylum Pseudomonadota; class Gammaproteobacteria; order Burkholderiales; family Rhodocyclaceae; genus Sulfuritalea. Next base: position 358 of record DAIOGL010000323.1, on the reverse strand, counting down.
GCCGCTGACTGCCAGCTTGAAACCGGCGCCGGCGCTGAATTTCGGCACAGTGGTCGCGGGAATCTTGATCGTCGCACCGGTCTTGGGGTTCTTGCCGGTACGCGCGGCGCGCTTGGCCGACTTGAAGGTGCCAAAACCCACCAGGGTGACGTTATCCCCTTTGGATACCGCCTTCACAACCGCGGCCATGATGCCGTCGAGGGCCTTGCCGGCGGCAGCCTTGCTAATGTCGGCTTCCTTGGCGGCGATTTCAATCAGTTCAGCTTTATTCATGCTTTAAATTCCTCCGGTTATTTTTGAGGGCATCCCGCCCAAAAAAGATTCTAAACCCGTTCGCCATGGCGTATGCAAGGACTTT
>DAIOGL010000322.1:1453-3154 GCA_036745235.1 Sulfuritalea sp. | reverse complement strand
GCGGTATTCGGCGAGCGCCGCCTCGACCGCGGCGCGCACGTCGGCATCCATGCCTGCGCCGAAGAATTCCTTCGGCAGGCCGATTCGCAGGCCGGCGAGCGGCATATCCAGGTCGCGGCCGTAGTCCTCCGTGGGGCGCTCGAGCGAGGTCGAATCACGGGCATCGAAGCCGGCCATGGCATTCAGCAGCAGCGCGCAGTCGTCCGCGCTCTTTGCCATCGGCCCGCCCTGGTCGAGGCTGGAGGCGAAGGCGATCATGCCGTAGCGCGACACCACCCCGTAAGTCGGCTTCAGGCCGGTGAGGCCGCACAGGGCCGCCGGCTGGCGGATCGAGCCGCCGGTGTCGGTGCCGGTCGCGGCAGGCGCGAGGCGCGCCGCGACGGCCGCCGCCGAGCCGCCCGAGGAGCCGCCGGGCACGCGGGAGACATCCCACGGGTTCCTGACCGGCCCGAAGTACGAGGTTTCGTTCGACGAACCCATGGCGAACTCGTCCATGTTGAGCTTGCCCAGCGTCACCATGCCGGCGGCGGCCAGTTTTTCGACCACGTTGGCGTCATAGGGCGAGACGAAGTTGGCCAGCATCTGCGAGCCGCAGCTCGTGCGCCAGCCGCGGGTGCAGAAAATATCCTTGTGCCCCAGGGGGATCCCCGTCAGCGGCGTGGTGCCGGTGCCGGCCTTCAGGCGCTCGTCGGCGGCGCGCGCCTGCGCCAGGGTCTTGTCCCGATCCAGGGTGATGAAGGCATTGAGTGCGGGATTGAACTTCTCGATGCGGTCGAGGAACAGGGTGGCCAGTTCGACGGCGGAGACCTTCTTCGCCGCCAGTGCAGCGGAAAGCTCGCGCAGCGACGAGTTGATCAGCCCGCTCATTCCACCACCCTTGGGACCAGATACAGTCCGCCCTCGGTCTCCGGCGCCACGGCCTGAAAATCGGCTCGACGATCGGTCTCGGTGACGACGTCGGGGCGCAGGCGCTGAACCACGTCGACGGCATGCGCCATCGGTTCGATTCCTGCGGTATCGACCGCTTGCAATTGCTCGATGAAGCCGAGAATGTCGTTCAGCTGGTCGCGCGTGGCTTCGCGCTCGGCGGCGGAGAGTTCGATTCGTGCCAGCCGGGCGATGCGGGCGACGTCTTCCAGGTTCAGGGACATGATGACAAATGGGGGGCGTGTGAGGTTGGAGCCGCGTGAAACAAGGCCTGCGCAGTGCTGTTCTGCCCGGCGCGATAGGGTATTATAAGCGACCTTTCAGCTGCGGCCGCTGCGCTCCAGGCCGGCTAGACAGGCATCGGCCTTCACTGAAACTTCGTTTTTACCCCAGCCCCCGCAGGGCGGGCTTCAACACTGGAACCACGATGTTCGGCTTTCTCCGCTCCTATTTCTCCAACGATCTTGCCATCGACCTCGGCACCGCCAACACGCTGATTTACGTGCGCGGCAAGGGTGTCGTGCTCGACGAACCCTCGGTTGTCGCGATCCGCATCGAAGGCGGCCCCAACGCCAAGAAGACCATCCAGGCCGTCGGCCGCGAGGCGAAGACCATGATCGGGCGCAATCCCAAGGAAATCCAGGTGATTCGCCCCTTGAAGGACGGCGTGATCGCCGACTTCACGGTGACCGAGCAAATGCTCAAGCAGTTCATCAAGCGGGTGCATGAGTCGCGCCTGTTCTCGCCGTCCCCGCGCATCATCATTTGCGTGCC
>DAIOGL010000322.1:0-1353 GCA_036745235.1 Sulfuritalea sp. | reverse complement strand
ATTTCCTACATCAGCCGCAACTACGGCATGCAGATCGGCGACAACAGCGCCGAGAACATCAAGAAGCAGATCGGCTCGGCCTTCCCCGGCGCCGAAGTGCGCGAGATGGAGGTCTCGGGCATCAACCGCGCCGAAGGCATCCCGCGCAAGTTCACCATCTCTTCCAACGAAGTGCTCGAGGCGCTTTCGGAGCCGCTCAACCAGGTGGTCAAGGCGGTCAAGGATGCGCTGGAAAAAACCCCGCCCGAGCTGGGCGCCGACATTGCCGAACGCGGCCTGGTGCTGACCGGCGGTGGTGCGTTGCTGCACGACTTGGATCGCCTGCTCACCGAGGAAACCGGCTTGCCGGTAATCGTTGCCGACGACCCGCTGACCTGCGTCGCTCGCGGCTCCGGTCTGGCACTCGAAAAGATGGACAAACTTGGCAGTATTTTTGCCACCGAGTAAGGCCCGCCACGTGTAGCTTGCAAGCTGCCCCCGCGGCGATTGAGCGCGGGATACCAGCGGGGTCCATCTTCTCTTCACAGCCTTTGAGGGCGCACCTGCCTTGATGTCCGTCGTTGGCCATGCTCCGCCACCCTTCTTCAAACGGGGTCCGGCGCCGCTCGTGCGGCTGGTCTTCTTCGTCTCGCTTTCCCTGATTCTGCTGATCGCCGATCTGCGCTTTCATACCCTGGAGTGGGTGCGGCTGGCGGTAGCCACGGTGGCCTGGCCCCTGCAGCGCATCACGTGGATGCCCATCGATGCCGCGGGCGATGTCGGTGCGTATCTGGTGCGGCAGTCCACCCTGCTGAAGGAGAACGAGGAGTTGCGTCGTCGCCAGCTCGGCACCGCCAATCTCCTGCTGCGCCAGCAGCATCTGGAGCAGGAGAACATGCGGCTGCGAGCCCTGCTCGACATGCGCGCGCGCCTGCCGGTCGAAGGGCGCATCGCCGAGATTCTCTATGCGGCGCGCGATCCATTCTCGCGCAGGGTAATTATCGACAAGGGCATGCAGCATGGCATCGGCGCGGGGCAGGCCGTGGTGGATGACGTGGGCATCATCGGCCAGGTGGTGCGGGTGTTTCCGCTCACGGCAGAAGTGCTGCTGCTGACCGACAAGGATCAGGCGATACCCGTCGAAGTGCAGCGTAACGGTTTGCGCGCCATCCTGGCCGGCGCCGGCGCCGGCATGATGGAACTGCGCTTCCTGGCGGCGAACGCCGAGGTGCAGATCGGCGACATCCTGGTGACTTCGGGGCTCGACGGCGTCTATCTGCCCGGCCTGCCGGTGGCCAAGGTGGTCAAGATCGACCGCGACAGCGCCTACTCCTTCGCGCGCATCACCTGTGCGCCACTGGCCGGCGTCGAGCG
>DAIOGL010000321.1:0-3218 GCA_036745235.1 Sulfuritalea sp. | reverse complement strand
TCGATTCCCGCCAGCAACCAGTGCAGTTGCTCCACCGTGAGTTCGACCACCGCCGTAAGCGCTCGGCCGAACCACCTTGCTGAGGTCAGGTTTTGGTGACTGCGCCGTTGACGGTTGTTAGTGGGTCCTGATTCAGGACCCTGTGGAGAAGGGCGTAGGCGACCCGCCACTTTTGTCCGTCGCAGTGGAGGGTGACGGTCTTGTCGTTGAGTCGTATGACCTTGCCGCTGCGTTGGCGGTGCTCGTGGTCCAAGAATCCGACGGTATCGCCGATCGCCACTTCATTGCGACTCAAGCCCTGCTGCGATGTTTCGCGCATGCTGACATCGATACGATTGACGTTGATGGCGGGATAGGCGAGCCACCATAGCTGCTTCGTATCGGTCTGGCGCACCAGGACTTCCTTGGTGCGGAACTCCAGAATCTGTCCGGAACACAGGCGATTGGCACGGGGATCGAAATACTCGATCTCCTGACCGATATGCAACTGCGCGCGAATGGCTATCGTCCATTTGGGATCCGTCAGGACACGATCAATCGCTACCCTCAGCCGGTACAGCTCGAAGGCCGACGCCTGATTCAACGCCTCCAACAGCGCCGAGAAATTCATGCGGCCCCGCCTGGGAGCGGCAGAAGCTCATCAATCTGGCTGTTGAGGCAGGTCGGCAGTTTCTCCAAGGTCGTGCGCAGCCAAGCCGCTGGATCGAGTCCGTTGAGCGCCGCGGTCGCCAGCAAGCTCTGGATCGCTGCGGCACGCTTGCCGGCCCGTTCGGAACCCGTGAAGAGCCAGTTCTTCTTGCCCAGGCAAATCGGCCGGATGGCGTTCTCGACCGGGTTGTTGTCGACTGGCAGGGCGCCACTGTTCGCGTAGCGGGCGAGCGCCGGCCAGCGCTTCAGGCTGTAGTCGATCGCCTTCGCGGTGCCCCCGCCGTTGGCCACCGTCATGCGCGTCGCTTTCAGCCAGTCGTGCATCGCCGCCAGCAATGGCTGTGCTTCCCGTTGCCGCAACTCGGCACGCTCCGCGATCGACATGTCCCGTCCCCGCGCCTCGATCGCATACAGCGCCGAGATCCTGAGCAGCGCCTCCTGGGCGATCGGATTGGCCTGTGCCTCGTTCAGTTCGAAATACTTCCGCCGCGCGTGGGCAAAGCAACCCAACTCGGTCACCCCCTGACCAAAGAGCGCCTTGTAGCCGCCGAAGTCATCGACCATCAGCGCACCTTGCCACTCCCCCAGGAAGTTTCGCGCATGTGCCCCCGATCGACTGGTCTGGTAATCGAACACCACGATCGGCGGTCCCGTTTCCAGCACATTGCTCATGTAGGCCCACAGATAGGCGCGTTTGGTCTTGCCGCTGCCCGGGTCCAGTTGCTGCACCGGGGTTTCATCGGCATGCAGGACCGGTCGTTCCAGCAGGCGCGCCGTCAAGCGATCCGCCAGAGGTTGCAGGGCCACGCCAATGCGTCCGACCCATTCGGCGAGGGTCGAACGGGCCAGCGTCACCCCGTCCCGGGCCGCCATCCGTTCCAGGCGATACAACGGCAGATGATCCAGGTATTTGCCGATGATCACCCAGGCCAGGAGGCCCGTGGCGGCCATGCCGCCGTCGATCACCGCCGGCGGAATCGGTGCGGCCGTGACCGTCTCGCAGGCACGGCAGGCGTACTGCGGGCGGATGTGCCGATGGACGAAGAACTTTGCCGGCTCGACGTCGAGTTGCTCGCTGACGTCTTCGCCGATCAGCACCAGATCCTTGCCGCACTGGCCGCAGGTGCAGGATTCCGGCTCATGGCGGTGTTCAATCCGCGTCAGATGCTCGGGCAGGGGTTGCCGACCGGCCCGGTCACGCTTTGGCCGCAGGATGGCCGGCGTCTCTTCCGCTTCCGCCTGGCGTCTGGCGAGTTCCGCCTCGGCCGCCGCGACGTCGCTGGCCAGGGTTTCCTGAAACAAATCCCGCGTCTCGGCATCGAGGGCTTCGCTCTTGACGCCAAAGCGCATGCGCCGCAGATGCGCCAGTTCCAGCGTCAGGGCTTGGATCTTGGTTTGGGCGGCGTGAAGCTCGGTATCGCGGCGGGCGATTTGCTCTGCCGCGCTCTTCTGCGCGTCGTCGATCAGTTTGCGAATCGTCTGCGCCGCTGTGTCCGCTACCGCGGAATCGGCCATGACGCGTTCAAGTTCAGCGTGTAAATCCATGCCGTAATTGTATCGGCCAACCGCCCGCCAGGCCCGATGAACAGGTCGTTCCGGCGATGATTGTTCTGTCGTTCATCCACTGATTTTGCGTACGGCTTTTGCATGACGGTGCGGCGTCATCACACGCGCCAATGGACCGGTGCCGGTGCGTCGAGCCGTTGCCAGTCGACGCCGGTGACGAGCCAGCTCCATTGCCGCGCCGAGAGCGTTACGTTACTCGTGTCCGCCGTCGGCCAGATGAAGTGGCCGCGATGCAGTCGCCGGTGACACAGCCACACACCGGTGCCGTCCCAGATCAAGAGCTTCAGGCGCGTTCCCCGCCGATTGCGAAAGGCGTAGGCGGCACCGTCACACGGGGTGCGTCCCAGCAGGTTCTGCACCCGCAGCGACAGGCCATCGATGCCGCCGCGCATGTCCACCGGTTCGACCATCACCCAGATCTCGTTCGGCCGAATCATCCGAGCAGCTCGCGCAGGCAATGCCCCAGGCTGGCCACCGCGTCCACCGGCCACGCCATCTGGACCGTCGTACCACCACGGCGCACGTCCAGACGGATTTCTGCCGGCGGTACGCTCGGCGCCACGGTCAACTGCACCATCGCCGACGGTGCAGCCGCCAATTCAGCGTTCGCCTGATCCGGCCCGGATTCCGCCCGATGGTCCCTGACCCATTTGCGCAGCATGTTCGTGTTCAGCCCGTTGGCCAGCGCGATGGCCGCCACCGATATGCCCGGATGCAGGCAGGCGGCAATGACCTGCTCCTTGAATTCGGGACTGTGCCGCCGCCTCGTCCTCCTCGGCGCCGCTTTCACCACCATAGTGTCCATGTGTCCGCCAGAAATACGCGGACACTATCCGCCTATCTCCAGCCTCTCAAGGTGGCGCGGCCGGACGCATACATATGACCCGCGGAGAACGGCTTATATCTTTCGTAGGGTGTGTCCCCGACGGGTCGGCTGCGGAAATGTAGAGGCTAAAAGGACTAAACCCTCCGCCCGGCAATCCGGGGGAGGGTTTAGAAGGGGG
>DAIOGL010000320.1:0-3221 GCA_036745235.1 Sulfuritalea sp. | reverse complement strand
CATGGTGAAACGCTCGCGCGACCAGTCGGGCGAGGTGCCGAGGCGGCGCATCTGCTTGGTGATGGTATTGCCCGAGTATTCCTTCCACTCCCAGACTTTTTCCAGGAACTTCTCGCGGCCGAGGTCGTGGCGCGAGATGCCTTGCGCGTCGAGCTGGCGCTCGACCACGATCTGCGTCGCGATGCCGGCGTGGTCGGTGCCCGGCTGCCACAGCGTGTTGTCGCCGCGCATGCGGTGGTAGCGAGTCAGCGAATCCATGATGGCCTGGTTGAAGCCGTGGCCCATGTGCAGGGTGCCGGTGACGTTCGGCGGCGGCAGCAGGATGCAGAAATTGTCCGTCTTGGCAGTATCGAGCCCGGCGGCGAAGTAGCCGCGCGACTCCCAGATCGGGTACCAGCGCCGCTCGATTTCGGCGGGTTCGAAGCTCTTGGCGAGTTCCATAGGTCTTGCAGAGGGCTAAAAGTCGCAATTTTAGCGGATGCCGGTGCTTCACCACGCGCAAATCTGCGGCTGCAGGCGGATTTCCGCTATCATTGCCGCCTCTCAAAGCAAGCCCCGCATGGTCTCCTTTCCCATTCGATGATCCGCAAGCTGTTGCGCCGCGTGTTTCGTCGCGGCGATTCCCCTTCGTCCCACGCCCCGGCCATGATCCCCGTGGCCCGCCATGGCATTCGCCGCGAGCATGTGTCCCTGGGTGCCCGCCGCACCTGCGAAACCTTGCAGCAAGCGGGCCACAAGGCTTATATCGTGGGCGGCGCCGTGCGTGACCTGATCGCCGGGATCGATCCCAAGGACTACGACATCGCCACCGACGCCGAGCCGGAGCAGGTGCGTTCCCTGTTCCGCCGCGCCCGCATCATCGGCCGCCGTTTTCAGATCGTGCATGTGATGCAGGGCGGCGAGACGCTCGAGGTATCCACTTTCCGCGCCGCGCACGATGCCGATACCGTCAAGGATGAGCACGGCCGTGTGCTGCGCGACAATGTTTTCGGCTCGATCGCGGAAGATGCGGCGCGCCGCGATTTCACGGTCAATGCGCTGTATTACGATCCGTCCTCCGAGACGGTGATCGACTATCACCACGGCGTCGCCGACCTGCAGCAGAAGACGCTGCGCATGATCGGCGAGCCGAAGCTGCGCTACCGCGAAGATCCGGTGCGCATGCTGCGTGCGGTGCGCCTGTCCGCCAAACTCGGCCTGACGCTCGATCCGGCGGTGCGTGCGCCGATTCGCGAGATGGCCGGGTTGATGGAAAACGTGCCGGCGGCGCGCGTCTTCGACGAGATGCTGAAACTGCTCTTTTCAGGCCACTCGGTCGAATGCGTCAAGCGTCTGCGCGACGACGGCCTGCATCACGGGCTGCTGCCGCTGCTCGACGTGATTCTCGAGCAGCCGCTGGGCGAGAGGTTCGTCATGCTCGCGCTGGCAAGCACCGATGCGCGCGTCAAGGCCGGCAAATCGCTGTCGCCCGGCTATCTGTTCGCCACCCTGCTCTGGCACGAAGTTCTGGCTGCGTGGGAGGCGCGCAAGGCGCGAGGCGAAGTATCCATTCCGGCCCTGTATGAGGCGATGGAGGACGTGCTGAACGTGCAGGGTGAAAAGCTCGCGATCACGCGCCGCATCGTCGGCGACATCAAGGACATCTGGGCACTGCAGCCGCGCTTCGAGAAGCGCGCCGGGAAGTCGCCCTACCGCCTGATCGAATTGCCGCGTTTCCGCGCCGGCTACGATTTCCTGGTCCTGCGCGCCGAGAGCGGCGAGATCGACAAGGAACTCGCAGATTGGTGGGATGAGTTCCAGAATGCCGATCACGAGGGCCGCGAGGCCATGCTCATTCCCGACAGCGGCCCCAAGAAGCGTCGCCGTCGTGTCCGCAGCAAGAAGGCGGCGGGCACAGGCGACACGGCAGGCAACCCGCCCGGCGCGGACTGAAGTGGGCCGGCGTTGCTTCATCGCGCTGGGCGCCAATCTGGGGGATCCGGTGGCGACGGTGAAGGCGGCAATTCTCGCCCTGCGCCAATTGCCGCAGGCGAAATTCCGCGCCGCCTCTTCGCTGTATCGCACGGCGCCCGTCGGCCTCAGGCATCAGCCCGACTTCATCAACGCCGTGGTGGAACTGGTCGCCGTGGTGCCAGCGCCGACTCTTCTGGAATCCCTGTTCGAGATCGAGGCGCGCTTCGGTCGCCAGCGCAGCGTGAAGAACGCCCCGCGCACGCTGGATCTCGACCTGCTGCTCTATGGCGACGAACTGAGCGGCGACCCCTACCTCACGCTGCCGCATCCGCGCCTGCACGAGCGCGCGTTCGTGCTGGCGCCGATGGCGGAGATCGAGCCGCGGCTGATCATTCCCGGCCGCGGCAGCGTGGCCGATCTGCTGCTGCTCTGCGCCGACCAGCAGATCGAGAAGATACTGCCGCAGGTCGCCTGAGCCATGGTGTTGCCGTTGCAGATTCCGGTTGTCTGGCAGACCGCGCTGCTGCTCACGGCATCGAACGTCTTCATGACCTTGGCAAGGTATACGGAGCGCAACACTTGCCGAGTATCCCAATTCACAGTTGCCGCAGCATATTATCGCTCAGCAAGTGGCTTAAGCACTTGCTGGAAATTATAGAAAGCGTTTTTCAGCAAGTGTTGTTAGGAATTACCCAAATAAGAACATGGGCTTGATGCCGGCAATTGCAGTCGGCAATTTTTCATCACACGTCACTGCCAGGTGCATCGCGGCACGCATCATTCCTACGTACAAATATCTTTCGAAGAGATCCGGGTAGGTAGCGGCCAAGCGATCTACACGAACGAAGAACCCCGCCTCAAAATCAATAGCCTTGATGTACTAAACGTCTAACACACGTACATCTTTGCCTTGACCCATGACTTGCCCATCGCGGCAGATCTAACAGACTGTGGCGACAACTTTCGCTTCGACTAGAGAACGAAGGTGCTCATCAAGTAACTTGGGAATGTGTCCTCCTGAGATGAGTACTCCTGCTTCCATGTTTTTTTCCATCGCGTGACCAGTCAGGTTTGCGCTGGTGATGAAACACGTCCTACCGTCGGCGACAACGATTTTGGCGTGGACGCATCCGTCGGAGAACGGATCGACCTTGTCACGCCAAGCATAGAGTCTTGCGGCGGGAACCAACTTTGTCATTTTGCCTATCGCATCGAAGGTAATGCTGCCGCCGTGGTCCTGGGACGACTCGAGCAGCATGGAGATGACC
>DAIOGL010000319.1:0-3259 GCA_036745235.1 Sulfuritalea sp. | reverse complement strand
CCGTCGACCATATAGCCTTGCGCATCGACGGGCGACATGCCCAGAGTGGCCGCAGGGAAAAACCCATCGTAGGGATTGGTGCACACGCCCGGGCTTACGAGGCTCTCCTGCCCGTTACTGGAATCCGACGCCGGACAGGGAAGCCGATCGTTGGCCATTGCAAAGCCGAGCAGGGCGTCGCGCGCGTCCGCCAGTCGCTTCTGTGTATCGGCGAAGTTGCGGATATCCTGCTGTGCCGACAAGGGCAGGAGCATTCCGCCCAATAGCAGCGTGACGATGAACATCACGATTGCGAGTTCGATCAGGGTAAAGCCGCGCTGTCCCGGAGTCGGCGCTGGTGGCACGGTGAGGCTCAGGGTAGCCATGTGGTCGCCCGGTCGCTGATCTCGATCATTTGCCCGCGGGCGGTGGTGGTCGAGGTTGTCGGCCTCTCGGCCGTGGTGAAGCCCAGGCGCAGATTTCGGAAAGAGGGTCGGTAGCACATGTTGTCGGAGCCGCAGGTCTGGCCGGTGGGGCATCGTGGTTCGCTCATGGCGCAGGCACTTTTTTGTTCATCGTAGATCGTCGCGGTGTCGGAGACAAGAGGTTTGGCGGTGGCGTCGAGCACGCTCATCGGGCGCGTCGTGTTGGCGAGCGCGATGGCGCGCGGCGTCAGGGCCTTGGGCGTGGCAATGGCCGGAGCCATATCGCCGGGCTCGTAGTTCAATTCGCGGCCGAAGGAATATGAATTGGCATCGATGCGCCAGACGGTGTAGGTGCCGTTGTATTCGACAGGGATGGCACCGGAGATGGTGACCGAATCCCATGAGCTGAGCCCATGGTTGGGCGAGGTGACCGTGGCCTGGTCCGTAAACCACGGGTCGTCGGTCCAGGTGATGGCAGAAATGTAGTGGCCGGGATTGGCCTTGCCGTTGGGCAGCGTGGCGGTGAAGTGAGTGGCATCGATTTTGGTGACCGGGTATTCGCCATTGAAGCCGGTAGGCACCGCATCCTTGATGACGACCGTGTCGCCGGTGTTGAGATTGTGGGCGCTGCTGGTGCTTACGGTCAGCGTCGGCGGCGAGCCCGCGTTGTAGCTCATTGCCGAGATGCTGGCCGCCGGCTGCGGTTCGATCCAGAACTGCACCTGAATTCCGGTCTGGCCATCCTTGGCGTCCGCCGGGGTGGTGAAGCTGCGGGTGACTTCCAGTCGCGCATGGAACTCGCGTTTGGCGATGTCGGTGCCGCCCATTCGGTCCAGGGGGGCCACACCGGGGGCCGGATCGGGGGCCGGGGTCGGATAGGGCAGAACAGGGTAGGGATTGCGGGGCGCCGGCCGGGCCGTCGAGTCCGGTGGCCACGGGAAGCCATGTACGTTGTCGTCCTGCTTCGGCAGGGTCACTGGAATCGTGGCGTTCGCCGCGCCGTAACCCCAATACACCACGGCGACGTGGCTGCTGTTGTCGAGGCCCTGGCCGCCGCAGCTTGAGGTGTAGCAAGGATCGTTGCGGCCGGTGCCGAACTCCGAGAAATTCGCGTTGCGCGCCGTGTCGAATTCAATGGCGAGTTTCGGCCACTGAATATAGGGAACCATGATGCTGCCGCTGTCGCCCGAGTAGCCCAGATGCTGGCGCACCCCGCCGCAAACGCTGGCGTCATTGCGATCGCCATCGATCACGGCAAAGGTGAAGCCTTCGCCGACGCGCCGTACGCGGAAGCGGAAATAGCTGCGAAAGCCGCTGCCGCTGTCGTGGACTTCCGGAGTCCAGGCACAGGCATAGAGGGCTGCGGAACTGGCGCCATAGTTCGAACCGATGCCCCCGCTGCCCAGGGTCAAGAGACCCGTTGCCGGCGCGTAGCTGGCCAACTGGATGTTGCCGGTACTGGCCGCCACCGTCGGAGCGACAAGCGCGAGGCTGGCGCCGGCCGGAATGCAGCGCACGATGTCCTGATTCACTGTCTGGCCGCCGGTGGCGCTGGTGAAGACCTGGAGAAGCTGGATTGGACCGCTGAAGCTCAGGGCGCCGGTGGTGATGAAACTCGTCAGGTTGGTGCCCTCCAGGTAGTTGGCCGGCGCACTGTGCTCGGCCGTCGTGGCCCGCGACTGGCCGCTGCCACGCTGGTTGGCAAACAGCAGTGCGCCAGCGCACGTGGTTGTCGTCGTATCGTCTGCGGCACTGGCTGTGTTCTTGGTATCCGTCACAGTGAAGTCGCTGGCAATCTTCGAAGCGACGAAGACCTGATCCCGGTAATGGCTGAAGTAGCCGAGCGGGTTCTGCGCGTCGTCGTAGCAGGCGTTGCTTGGAATGCGGCCAGCGTTCTTGTCGGCGGGTGGCGTGAAACCGCTCAGGGCGTCGGGCGCGAAGCCGCTGCCGGCCGCAATCTGGTCGCGCAGGCAGGTGGTCATGCGCTCGAGCATGGCGTTGATGTCGGTACGGAAATAGCTCGATCCGCGCAGGGTGCGAAACAGCTGCTCGCTGGTGATCGCGGCGCCGGTGTCGTTGGCCGCGATGATGCAGGCCGAGGTATCGTTGGACGGACAACCGCCTGCCCGCAGTGTCCCGTCGCTGAGACGGTTGATGGTGCCGCCCGCGGACAGCGACTTGTTCGCGGTGGACGTGTCGCCGCTCGCGCTGTTGGTCGTGCCGGCGAGGTAGTTGGTGACGCCCGCCAGGTGTGTCGCCACAACCGGGTCGAGGTAGTTGCCGACCACGTAATTCCCTCCGCACTCGGTCACGGTGTCGGTTGCCGAGGCGCTGCGATTCTGCCCTGCGAGCGGTGGCCCGGGGGAGAAGATGACGGCGATGGGCCGCTCGTGGGCCGAGGTGACGGCGCTGACCATGGCGGACGTGCCATTGGCGACGACGACATCCATCTGGCTCAGGGTGTCCCAGTTCATCGGACTGGTACGCTGGATGCGCTGATGGCTGCCTGAAACTGCATACCAGAGGCATTCGCCGTCACTGTCCTTGAGCGGGCCGGTGCCCAGCGTGCGCCACGGGAAGCGACCGATCGTCGTGATGTTGGGGGCGTTGCCGGCGAAATTCGCCGCGTCGCAGCCTTCAAGAGGATTGTTGCTGGCGTCCTTGCAGTTCGGATCGGTATTGTTGTTGCGCGAGCTGCCGAGGTCGGGCAGCGGCAGATAGCCATAGACAAGGCCGCTGGTACCGGTCTTCAGTTGATCCTCGCGAAAGCGCACCGCGTAGCCTATCAGCGCCTCGCGCGCTTGCGTCAGTGCTTCGCTCGTCTGCTGTTGCCGACGCGCCTGCATGAGTTCCGG
>DAIOGL010000318.1:0-3303 GCA_036745235.1 Sulfuritalea sp. | reverse complement strand
CGCGTCGGCGATCGCTGCGCGGAGGCCTGTCGCCGGATCAACTACCGCGGCGCCGGAACCTTCGAGTTTCTTTACGAGAACGGCGAGTTCTATTTCATCGAGATGAACACCCGCGTTCAGGTCGAACACCCGGTGACCGAACTGGTCACGGGTATCGACATCGTGCAGGCACAGATCCGCATCGCAGCCGGAGAAAAGCTCTGGTTCAAACAGCGCGATGTCGAAATTCGCGGCCACGCCATCGAGTGCCGGATCAATGCCGAAGATCCCTTCAAGTTCACGCCTTCGCCGGGCAAGATCACCAACTGGCATCCGCCCGGCGGCCCGGGCATCCGCGTCGACTCCCACGTCTATTCCGGCTACACCGTGCCACCCCACTACGACTCGATGATCGGGAAAGTGATCGCTTACGGCGACACGCGCGAGCAGGCGATTCGCCGCATGCGGATCGCGCTGTCGGAAATGATGGTCGATGGCATCAAGACCAACATCCCGCTGCATCAGGACCTGATGCTGGACGAGCGCTTCATCAAGGGCGGCGCCAGCATCCACTACCTCGAAGAAAAGCTCGCCGCCAAGAGCGAAGCGATGAAGGGCAAGTAGGCAGCATGTGGGTCAGCGTCTCTCTGGAGACCGACGCCGCGCACGCGGATACGCTCTCCGACGCATTGATGGCGGCGGGCGCGATTTCCGTCAGCGTCGAGGATGCGCAGGCGGGAACCGACGAAGAGACACCGCAATTCGGTGAACCCGGAGGGGCAAACGACCAGCCGATAGTTCCACTGTGGAACATCAGCCGCGTGGTGGCGCTGTTCGACCCGAGCGATGACCTGATCGGCCGCATCGCCGCCGCCACGGTAGCGGCAGGCATCGACGATCTGCCCGAGATCGAACTGGAAGAGGTTGCCGAGCAGGACTGGGTGCGCCTGACCCAATCGCAATTCGATCCGATCCGGGTCAATGACCGCCTGTGGATCGTCCCTTCGTGGCACGCGGCACCCGATCCCGGCGCCATCAACCTGGTGCTCGATCCCGGGCTTGCCTTCGGCACAGGCTCGCATCCGACGACCTTTCTCTGCCTGCAATGGCTGACCGAAACCCTGGGCGGCGGAGAGACCGTGCTCGACTATGGCTGCGGCTCGGGAATCCTCGGCATCGCGGCGGCCAAGCTCGGCGCCGCGTCGGTGCTGGGCGTGGATATCGACGACAATGCCCTGATCGCCGCACGCGACAATGCTGCCAACAACGACGTGACGCTGGACCTGCGTCACTCGCGGGAGGCGCTGGAAGAGCGTTTCGACATCGTGGTCGCCAACATCCTGACCAACCCGCTCTGCGTTCTGGCACCGTTGCTGGTCGGCCGCCTCGCCCCGGGCGGGCGCATCGCGCTGTCCGGTGTGCTGGCTGCCCAGGCGGAACTGGTGATCGCCGCGTACGCGCCCCTGATCGGCCTGCGGGTGGGCGCTGAACGGGATGGATGGGTGCGACTGGAAGGGCGGCGCTCTGCATACCTGGAATCCCCCGTCGAGGGCAGGCAATGCTGACCCGCTGCCCCGCCTGCGCAACCCACTTTCGCATCACGCCGGCGCAGCTCAAGGTACGCGCCGGCAGCGTGCGCTGCGGCGCATGCCAGCACGTCTTCAACGCTCTCGACAGCCTGGTCGAGGAACCGCTCGTCGTGGCCGCACCACCGATTCCCGACGCGACGCCGCAGAGCGTTGCGGCATCCTTGGCCGACATCGACATCGCCGCCGACGACGCCGCGCCTGCCGAAACCGGAAGCGATGAAATCGCCGTATCGCCGGCGCCGACTCCCGGGTTGGCGGACGAAGTGCCGGATGAAGTCGCGATACCGGACCCTGACGCCCGGGAGCCCTCGATCCCGGAACTCGCTGAGGCGACCGCGCCCGCAGTGGCCGAGCCCGACGCGGTCGAAGGCGACGCAGCGGGCGACACGGACACCCTTCAGAGCGACTGGAGCGAAGCCATTCCCGAGCCGCCTCCGCCGCCGCGCCGCTGGCCCTGGGCGGTTGGCAGCGTTGTAGCATTCATGGCAATCGCCCTGCAGGCGGCGCTCGCCTTCCGCGCCGAACTGGCGGTGGTGTGGCCGAATGCAAGGCCGGCCCTGGTCACTCTGTGCAACGCCGCCGGTTGCGAAGTCGGCCTGCCGACGAAGGCCGCCCTGGTGGGCATCGAGGCTTCCGACCTGCATCCCGACAGCGAGAGCAAGAGCCGTCTGGTATTGACGGCGACCCTGAAGAATCGTGCGCCGTTCGCCCAGACCTATCCCCACCTCGAACTCACGCTTACCGACACCGAGGACAAGGCCGTCGCGCGCAAGGTGCTGGCGCCCGCCGATTATCTGCCGACGGGTACACCGATTCCCCAAGGCATGCAGCCCGGTGCCGACATCGCAGTCGCCGTCGGCATCGACTCCGGCGAACTCGCGGCCAGCGGCTACCGGCTTTACCTTTTCTATCCCTGATCTTTTCAGAAAGCTTGCATGAAGACACTTATCTGCGGGTCGATGGCCTACGACACCATCATGGTATTCGGCGATCGCTTCAAGAACCACATCCTGCCGGAGCAGATCCACATCCTCAATGTGGCGTTCCTGGTGCCCGACATGCGGCGCGAGTTCGGCGGCTGCGCCGGCAACATCGCCTACAACCTCAAGCTGCTGGGCGGCGAGCCGCTGATCATGGCGACCGTCGGCGACGACAGCGGCCCCTACATGTATCGCCTTGAGCATCTCGGCCTCGAGGCCACCCATGTCAAGGACGTACCCGGCACGTTTACCGCGCAGGCGTTCATCACCACCGACCTCGACGACAACCAGATCACCGCCTTCCATCCCGGCGCGATGACACAGTCGCATCAGAACAAGGTCACGGATGCGCGCGACGTGAGCCTCGGCATCATCTCGCCCGACGGCCGCGACGGCATGCTGCAGCATGCCCGCGAGTTCCGTGACGCCCACATTCCGTTCATTTTCGACCCGGGCCAGGGGCTGCCGATGTTCGATGGCGAAGAACTCATGGGCTTCCTGAAACTTGCCGACTACTGCACGGTCAACGATTACGAAGCGCAGTTGCTGATGGAACGTACCGGGCGCACACTGGAACAATTGTCCGGCGCCGTCGAAGCGCTGATCGTGACCTTGGGCGGTAACGGATCGCAGATCTACAGCAACGGGCGCCGCATCGATATCCCGGTGGCTACGCCCGAGGCAGTGATCGATCCGACGGGTTGCGGCGATGCCTACCGTGCCGGTCTGCTTTACGGCATCGGCAATGGTTGGGA
>DAIOGL010000317.1:0-3336 GCA_036745235.1 Sulfuritalea sp. | reverse complement strand
TACTCTTCGAGCCCCTGCTCCTTACGATAGTCGGCGATGGCGATACGGCGATTGACCTCGTGACCCTTGCAGTGGTCTTCCTTGACGATGGCGTAGGAATCGCGGTCGACGTATTCGTCCTGCTTGCGCATCGACAGCAGGGCCACCGGATAGTAACGGCAGGCGGTCGGGCGGTCCTCGTAGATATCGCAACCCTCGGGCCTCATGAAGCGGCAGGCGGTGCCGCCTTCCACGGGCCGGAACTTGATCCCGGCGATGCCGTCCTTTTCCATCTCGTAGGGCACCGTGTATTCCTTGAGGAACTCGGTGGAGCTGATGCCGAGCCGGGTCTTCAGCCGCAGCACGTCATAGGGCGTCAGCGAAATGTCGATGTTGGAACAGCAGGCGTTCCAGCAGCCGATGCCCTTGTGGCAGGAGAACTGGATGACGTGCGTGTCCGCCATCATGGTGGGCACGACCGGACTATTGGGGAACGGTATATCGGGCTGGGACATAGTCGGGGACCAGGGATCAGGAATCGTGGATCAGAAATGAACAGGCCGGGAGCCTTGCGGCTTCCGGCCTGAATTTTACAGCTTGGACCGCGCTTAGTGCGGTGCGGCGGCCTTGAACAGCTTGGACTTGTCGACCAAGTCGACGTGCTTGCGCTTGAAGCAGGTCCACTTCTTGGTGTGCTTGTCGTACACCGAGTTCACGAAGCAGTGCCAGTTCTTCTCGTCGACGAAGTTCTTGTCGGTGCGATAGTAGAAGCCCGGGTAACGGCTCTCTTCGCGGAACTGGATGTGCTTCATGTGGGCTTCGGCCGTCAGGATGCGATGGTAGTTTTCCCATGCGCGCAGCAGCTCGTGCAGATCCTTGGCGCGCAGCTTGAGGGAGTCTTCCTTCAGCATCTCGAGCTTCTCTTCTGCAACAGCCAGCATCTTGTCGTTGGTGTTGTAGTAGGTCGCGACACCGGCAACATACTCGTCCATGATCTTCTGCAGACGCATCTGCAGCATCTTGGGCGTGATGTAGTTGGGGTTCACGTCGATCGCCGTCGTGTAGTCCTTGTGCGTCAGGAAGGTCTTGACCGGCCTCCAGATCGTTTCGGCGATCTGTTCGTTGGTCTCGTCGAACTCGGGCGCGTAGTCGGCATTGTCGAGGCAGTACTTGACCATCGACTTGGCGGCCAGGCGGCCTTCGGTGTGCGAACCGGAGGAGAACTTGTGGCCGGAGGCGCCCACGCCGTCGCCGGCGGTGAACAAGCCCTTGACCGTGGTCATCGAACGGTAGCCCCAGTTCCAGCCCTTCGGCAGGTGCGCCGGAACGCCTTCATACTCTTCCGTGGTCGGCGCGCCGACGTCGGTCGGGCCGGAGACCCAGATGCCGCAGCAGCCGGAATGCGAACCAAGCAGGTAGGGCTCGGTCGGCATCAGTTCGGAATTCTTCTCGCGCGGATCGACGTTCTCGCCGACCCAGATGCCGCACTGGCCGATACACATGTCGAGGAAGTCTTCCCAGGCTTCGGCTTCGAGGTGCTTCACTTCCTTCGGCGTCAGGGTCTCGGCCAGCTTGGCCAGGGCGGTGACGGTGTCCATGTAGATCGGGCCGCGACCATCCTTCATTTCCTTCAGCATCAGGTGGTTGCGCAGGCAGGATGCGGGGACGGCGGCCTGCCCGTAAGGCGGGTAGTCGTTCAGCATTTCCTTGTTCTTGACCATGTAGTCTTCGCCGTAGGCATTGGTGGCCTTGGCCTTGAACAACAGGAACCAGGCACCCACCGGACCGTAGCCGTCCTTGAAACGGGCGGGCACGAAACGGTTTTCCATCATGGTCATCTCGGCGCCGGCTTCGGCAGCCATGGCGTAGGTCGAACCGGCATTCCACACCGGATACCAGGCGCGGCCCGAGCCCTCGCCCACGGAACGCGGACGGAACAGATTCACGCAGCCGCCGGCAGCCAGCATCACGGCCTTGGCCTTGTAGATGTAGATCTTGTTCTCGCGCACCGAGAAGCCGGCAGCGCCGGCGATGCGGGTCGGATCGTTCTTGTCGTTGATCAGATGCACGATGAAAACGCGCTCCTGGATGCGGTCGAGACCGAGCGCCTTCTTGGCGGCCTCGGCAACGATCCACTTGTAGGATTCGCCGTTGATCATGATCTGCCACTTGCCCGAACGCACCGGCTTGCCGCCGTCCTTCAGGGCCGGCAGGCCTTCCTTCTGCGACTCGGCGCCGTCGTGGCGCACGCCGTCGGCGTCTGTCTTCCAAATGGGCAGGCCCCACTCTTCGAACAGGTGCACGGAATCGTCAACGTTGCGGCCCACGTCGTAGGTAAGGTCGTCGCGGGTAATGCCCATCAGGTCGTTGGAGACCATGCGCGCGTAATCGGCAGGATCCAGATCCGGGCCGATATAGGTGTTGATCGCGGACAGGCCCTGCGCCACGGCGCCGGAGCGGTCCATCGCGGCCTTGTCGACCAGCTTGATCTTCAGTTCCTTGCCGGTCTCGGCCTTGACGGCTTCGGCCCAGCGCATGATTTCGTATGCCGTGCCGCAGCAGGCCATGCCGCCGCCGACCAGCAGAATGTCCAGTTCTTCATGGACGACTTCAGGTGCTTCAAATGTTCCAGCCATTTTTGGTTCCTCGATTTGTCGATTATTTGCGGATCAGTTCGGCGGGGTTGCCGGCGCGGAAGCCGCCCATGACAGCCTTGGTGAACACGCCTTCAACAGTCAGGTCAGCGACCTTGGGCATCGGCTTGTTGCCGTAGGGATCGATCGAGCCTTCCGCGGTGGTACGGATCGGGAACTTGAAACGCTTCAGCGTGCCGTTGCGGAACTTGATGGTCCACATGATCGAATCGGAACCGCGCAGAGGCTGCACCGAACCGCCCAGCGGCACGATGTCGGCGTAGTGGCGGCATTCGATGGCGCCCTGCGGGCAGATCTTGACGCAGGAGTAGCACTCCCAGCACTGCTCCGGCTCCTGGTTGAACGCCTTCATGGCATGGCCGGTTTCGGAACCGTCCTTGTCCAGTTTCATCAGGTTGTGCGGGCAGATGTACATGCAGGCGGTCTTGTCCTGCCCCTTGCAGCCGTCGCACTTCTCGGTACGAACAAAGGTTGGCATTTGGTTTTACTCCTCGGTTACGGTGTTGATCATCAAAGATTGCAGTTGAAAAGCTGGGGCTAAGATCCTTCAGCGGGCCGAATGTCCTGACAATTTGACTTCGACCTTCTCATGTTCGGCCAGACTGGCGTAGTAGGCACGCAGCACCTCCAGCACCTCGGGCCGCGAAAACTCGGCGGGCACGTCGCCGCCTTCGGAAAGCATCTTGCGCAGCTTGGTGCCGGA
>DAIOGL010000316.1:0-3337 GCA_036745235.1 Sulfuritalea sp. | reverse complement strand
CTCAGGCGGCTCAGATTCATACCTGCCGGCCCCGGGGCTCCAGTTAACTGTCTGTCTACCCGGGGCCTGTTGCTGAGTCTTCGCTCGTTTCAGGAGTCCGGTGGATTTCGCCCCTGGTTGCTGCCGCACTACTGGAGCGACTACGAGTTCACAATCCGCGCCGCGCGGCGCGGCGTGCCTCTCGCGACCTATGAAGATTTTGAACTGGAGATGGACCCGGAGTCCACTGGCATCAGGACAGCGCCGAACAAGGGCCTGAAGGATTTTCTGGCGATAGCCTTTAGCAAGCGGTACGTGGAGAATCCCATCTACGCTTCCATATTCGTCATATTGTGTTGTCCTTGGGGATCCATACCGGTCAACTTTCTGCGAGTCTGGTCAGGATTACTCCGTAGCGCCTACGGGGCTGCACGGACAATCGGGGACCACAACCAAAAGCCAACATGCACCAAATGACCGTCGCCACCGTCAAACGCCTCAAGACTTTCTGCAAGCGGGCCCTCGCCCGCATCAGGATTCCTGCCGGAAAACCACTGCGCATCATCGTCGGCTCCGCCGCCATCCCCCAGAATGGCTGGCTGGCGACCGATATCGACGTGCTCGATGTGACGCGTCAGGATGATTGGGAGCGCTTGTTCACCCCAGGGTCATTACAGGCCATTCTGGCCGAACACGTCTGGGAGCACCTGACACTGGACGATGCTCGCCGTGCTGTGACCAACTGCTTTTACTTCCTCCGGCCCGGCGGATACCTGCGCATGGCCGTGCCCGACGGGCTGCATCCCGATCCCGCTTATATAGACATGGTAAGGCCCGGTGGTTGCGGCGAAGGCGCGAGCGACCACAAGGTATTATTCACCTACCGCACCCTGGAAGCCCTGTTGGCTGATGCCGGGTTGTCGGTCGTGCATTACGAGCATTTTGATGAAGAAGGAAAGTTCCATTTTCGCCCCTGGCAAGCCGGCGATGGCGTGGTCCGGCGCTCGCTCCGCTTCGATCCACGGAACACAGATAGACAGCCACATTTCACCTCGATCGTGCTTGACGCCGTAAAGCCCACCCAAGAGCCATGCTGACCGAGAAACTCTACAAGGCACAGGCGGAAGCCCACTCCAGCGCAGCGCTTGGCAGCGAAGCCCGACGTCGTGTCGCCGAGACATGGCAGCGCGAAGACACAACGGACTACTGGCGCCACGACCGCATGCGCAATCTGATCGTACCCATTCTGCGGCCCGGCGAGTCGTGGATCACTTTCGGTGACGGCCGTTTCGGAACGGATGCAGCGTGGCTACAGAAACATGGCCAGCAGGCCATGTGCACCGATATCCAGGACGAGCTGCTCGCCATGGCCAAGGCTCGTGGCTACATCGCCGCATTCTGTCGGGCCAACGCCGAGGCACTGCCCTTCGCCACCAACGCCTTCGACTGGGGGCTGTGCAAGGAGGCCTACCACCACATGCCGCGCCCTGCGATCGCCTTCTACGAAATGCTGCGCGTGGCGCGGAAGGGGCTGGTGCTGATCGAGCCGACGCCGCGACAGCCGCGCAATCTGGTCGGCAGCCTGGTGCTGGCACTGCTCGCCCGCTTCTACCCCGAGCGGCCACAGTTCGAGGAGTCCGGAAACTATGTCTACAAGCTCGCGATCGACGACGTGCAGCAGATGCTCCTCGGAGTGGGCCTGCGGCATTTCGCCTTCAAGGGCATCGTGGATTGTCATATCGAGGGCATGGAATTCGAACGGCCGCCCGGGCCGCTGCAGCGCCGCGGCGCGCGGCGGATATGGCGCGAAGGCCTACACCGCAAGCTGCTCGGGGTTCACGGCAATCTCGGCATCTACGTCATCTTCAAGGGCGAAGCGATCGCGGCGGACGCGCTGCGCGCCTCGGGCTTTACCGTAGTCGACCTACCGCCCAACCCCTACGTAGGCTAGATGAGTTCAGCCCACCTTCCTTCGTCAGCGGCAAGCGGCGGCACGGCAGTGCTGTTCCTCGTGTTCAACCGGCCGGATGCCACCGCGCAGGTCTTCGCGGCGATTCGTGCGGCCCGCCCCCCGCGCCTTTATGTCGCCGCCGACGGGCCGCGACCGGGGCGACCGGACGACAGCCGCAACTGCGCCCGGGTGCGTGAAATCGCGCTGGCCGTCGACTGGCCGTGTCAGGTGCATACGCTGCTGCGCGAAAGCAACCTCGGCTGCAGGCGCGCCGTGGAAGAAGGTATCGATTGGTTCTTCGCCGCCGAAGAGGATGGCATCGTTCTAGAGGACGACTGTCTGCCCACAGCCAGCTTCTTCCCCTTCTGCGAGGAACTGCTGCAGCGCTTTCGCTCAGAGCACCGGGTCTTCTCGATAGCGGGCAGCAACTTCCAGGACGGACAACTTCGCGGTGAGGCCTCGTATTATTTCAGCAAGCACTTCCATTGCTGGGGCTGGGCATCGTGGCGGCGCGCCTGGCACGCGTACCGCGCCGAGGGTGAGCCATCCAGCGCTGCGCTCGCGAGCGGGCTAAGACATTTTGCCGATGGGTCCATCCTGTTCTCTCCCTATTGGCAACAGATACGCCGACTCTGTCAGGCGCACGTCGTCGACAGCTGGGCCTATCAGGTATCGCTCTCCTGCATGGCCTGCGGCGGCACGCCCGCCGAGCGGCTGCATGTCATCCCGCAGCACAACCTTGTCGCGAACCTCGGATTCGGACAGGACGCGACGAATACGACGGAACTCGGAGAAAACCCGGCGGCCGCGTCGGCATCTATCGATTTGCCCTTGCGTCATCCGGGCCGGATGCAACGCGACGCGACGGCGGATCGTCATACCGACCGCCTGCACTTCGGCATCGCATGGCTACCGTACCTGCGGCGACAGGTTGCCCTGAGCTTCCCGGTGCTCGACAAGATATGGAAGCGCTACTGGAGCACACATCCGTGAAGATCGCTCTTGTCAGCCACTCCGATCTGGCCGGCGGTGCCGCACGGGCCGCCGACCGACTGCACCGCGCACTTCTCGCGGCAGGTCTCGACAGCCGCATGCACGTCAGCTTCAAACACTCAAAATCCGCCACGGTCGTCGAGTCCGCCACGCGAGTCGGCCACGCCTGGAACCTGTTGCGTCCGGCACTCGGCCACGCCATTCAGAAATTGCAGCGAAGCAGCGACAGCAACTGGCGCAGCCTTGGTTTGCTGCCCGGGTTCGCCAATCGACGCATCCTGGCGGAAGCGACGGATGTGATCAATCTGCACTGGATCGGACAGGAGACGCTCAGCGTCGGCGAAGTCGCCCGTCTCGCCCGTTGCCGCCCCCTCGTCTGGACGCTGCACGACATGTGGCCCTTCTGTGGTGCTG
>DAIOGL010000315.1:0-3337 GCA_036745235.1 Sulfuritalea sp. | reverse complement strand
GCGACGTGCTGGGCGCGGGCCAGGGCTGGGCCAAGTCGGTGCTGTTCAACGACCGGCTGCGCGACGAGTTTACCGCCTTCTTCCATCGCGCCGACAGCTTCGCGCTGGGCGTCTGCAACGGCTGCCAGATGATGGCGCATCTGGCTCCCATCATTCCCGGCGCGCAGGACTGGCCGACTTTTCAGCGCAACCGCAGCGAGCAGTTCGAGGCGCGCGTGGTGATGGTGGAGATTCCTGCCTCGCCTTCGATTTTCCTCGCCGGCATGGGCGGCTCGAAGCTGCCGGTGGTGGTCAGCCACGGCGAAGGCCGCGCCGAGTTTTCCGGCAGTCAAAGCGGCAAGGCCTTGGTGGCCATGCGCTACGTCGACAATCGCGGCGCGGTGGCGAGTTCCTACCCGTTCAATCCCAACGGCTCGCCCGAGGGTCTGGCCGGCGTGACCACCGCCGACGGCCGCTTCACCATCATGATGCCGCATCCCGAGCGGACCTTCCGCAGCCTGCAGATGTCGTGGCAACCCCCCGGGCTGGGCGACGATGCGCCGTGGCTTGCGATGTTCGGCAACGCCCGCCGGTGGTTGGGATGAAGAGTTGCCGAAGGAACGCGCCGCGCTGACGCCGACTACGGTGCTGAAAAAAAACGGGAGCCGAGGCTCCCGTTTCTGTTGATGCTGTCCCGGCGATTTACTCGACCTTCGCCTTGGCGCGCAGATCGTCGATGTGCTTTTGCACCATGCGCTGCGTCAGTTGCTGGCTGATCTGGCCCTTGGCCTCGTCGATGCCCGGCAGCTTGAGTTCGCGGGTGTCCTCGAGCTGGATGACGTGCCAGCCGAAGTCGCTCTTTACCGGGGTCTCGGTGAACTTGCCTTTTTCCAGCTTGGTCATGGCAGCCGAGAAGGCCGGCACGAAAGAGGCAGGATTGGCCCAGCCGAGATCGCCGCCGCGTTCCCTGGAGCCGGGATCCTTGGAATCCTTGGCCAGGTCTTCGATCTTTTCGCCCTTCTTCAGCCTGGCGATGATCGCCTTGGCCTCGTCTTCCTTCTCGACCAGGATGTGGCGGGCCTTGTATTCCTTGTTGCCCAGCTTGGCCTTGATGTCCTCGTATTCCTTCTTGATCTGGTCCTCGGTGACCGGGTGAGTCTTCACGTAGTCGTTGAGGTAGGCGCCGATCAGCACGCCCTGGCGGGCAAGTTCCACCTGGCCCTGAACCTCGGGCTTCTTGTCGAAGCCTTTCTTGATCGATTCCTGCGTCAGGACTTCGCGGCGGACGAGTTCTTCGGTCACCGCCTTGCGCAGCTCGGGCGAATCGGGCTGGCCCTGCGCGGCCTGGCCGGCGATCAGTGCATCGGCGCGGACCTTGGGGATGGCCTTGCCATTCACGGTGGCGAATGTGGCCGAATCCTTCTTCTGGGCAAAGGCGGGAGCTGCGCTCACCGAAACGGCGAAGGCGAGCAGGATGGCGTGGCGGAGAGTGCGGTTCATCGTGGTTCCTGAATGGTGTTTTGCGGAAATTGTCATTTTTCGTCGGGGGCTTTTGCGTCGATGCTGAGTGCGTGAATTTCCCGCTTCATCAGCGGGCCGAGGGCATCATACACCAAGCGATGTCTTTCCATTGTCCTGCACCCGGCGAAGCGCGGCGAGACAATCGCCAGCCGGAAATGGCCGCCGCCGTCCCTGGCGCCGGCATGGCCGGCATGCCTGGCCGAGTCGTCGATGATCTCGATGGCGACAGGGTCGAGCGCCGCAAGCTTTGCCCGGATGGCATCCATCACGCTCATGATCGGGGGAATACCTGCTTGAAGGGGCGCACCGTGACACGGGCATAAACGCCGGCGGCGACATAGGGGTCGGCGTCGGCCCAGGCCTGCGCCGCCGCCAGCGAGTCGAACTCGGCGACGATCAGGCTGCCGGCAAAGCCGGCAGGTCCGGGATCGGGGCTGTCGATCGCGGGACAGGGGCCGGCCAGCACCATGCGTCCGGCGGCCTCGAGCTCGACCAGGCGGGCGAGATGGGCGGGGCGGGCGGCGAGGCGATTGTCCAGGCTATCGGGGACGTCTTCGCCTGCGATGGCATAGAGCACTATGGTTTCTCCGCGGGAGCGTTCGCTTGCGGGGAGGGGGTCTTCTCCTCCGGAATGTATTTGGCGAGCACGATGCCCTGGATGATGATGAAGGCGATCATCAGGCCCATGCCGCCGAACAGCTTGAAGCTGACCCAGACGTCCGTGCTGAAGTTGAACGCGACCCACAGGTTGGCCACGCCCATGACCGCGAAAAAGCCGACCCAGGCCAGATTGAGCCGGCTCCAGAGCGAGTCGGGCAGTTGCACTTCCTTCTCGAGCATGGCGCGAATCAGGTTCTTGCCGAAGAATTGCGCGGAGCCGAACAGGGTGGTCGCGAACAGCCAGTAGAGCACCGTCGGCTTCCACTTGATGAAGGTTTCGTCGTGCAGGATCAGGGTCGCACCGCCAAAAACCACCACCAGGGCGAGGCTGATCCAGAGCATGGTGTCCACCTTGCCGTGGCGATGCCAGACCCAGCCGATCTGCGCCGCCGTGGCGGCGATCACCACGCCGGTGGCGATGTAGATGTCGAAGGCCTTGAAAGCGGCAAAGAACAGGATGATCGGGAACAGGTCGAATAGGAATTTCATGGGGGGATTGTAGCGGTTACTTCTGATTGTCGAGGTCGATCGAGGCCGAGTTTATGCAGTAGCGCAAGCCTGTCGGCGCCGGTCCATCGGGAAAGACGTGGCCCAGATGGGCACCGCAGTTGCTGCAGACGACCTCGGTGCGGCTCATGAAAAGGCTGTTGTCCTCGATTTCGGTGATGCCCTGCGCATCCAGCGGCGCCGTGAAACTGGGCCAGCCGCAACCGGAATCGAACTTCGTCGCCGACTGGAACAGCGGCTCGCCGCAACCGATGCAGCGATAGGTGCCGGGATCCTTGCAGTCCCAGTATTCGCCGCTGAAGGCGCGTTCGGTGCCCTTTTCGCGGGCGACGTGATATTGCATGGGCGTGAGCTGCGCACGCCATTCGGCTTCGGTCTTGCTGATCTTCGGTTTATTGCTCATGAGGGCCTCCGGGGCGCTGACTATAATCGCGGCCATGGCGACTCGGATCAACTTTTACGCAAATAGTTTCAGGGGCAGGCGATGCGCGTGACCGTGCTCGGTGCCGGCGTGGTCGGCGTGACCAGCGCCTGGTACCTGGCGGCGGATGGCCACGAAGTCACGGTGATCGACCGGCAGCCGCTGCCGGCGCAGGAGACCAGCTTCGCCAACGGCGGTCAGATCTCGGTCAGCCATGCCGAACCCTGGGCCAATCCGCAGGCGCCGCTC
>DAIOGL010000314.1:0-3341 GCA_036745235.1 Sulfuritalea sp. | reverse complement strand
GCCGCGAAGCCGTCGATGGCGCGCAGCGGCGCGCGCAGGTCGTGGGAGACCGAGTAGCTGAAACTCTCCATGTCGGCATGGGCCGCCTCAAGCTGTGCCGTGCGCCGCCGCACCCGTGCCTCGAGATCCTCGTTGAGGCGACGGATTTCGTCGTGGGCCTGGCGGATCTGCAACAGCGCGCTTTCCCGCTCCTTGACCGCCTGTTCCAGCTCGCGATTCATCGCTTCCAGGCTGGCCTGGCGCTGCATGAGATTCTTTCTCATCTCATCGAGATGTCCGGCCAGTCCATGAATCTCGTCGTCGCCGGGCGACAAGCGTGTCTCTTCAAGCTTCAGCGGCTGAGCCAGATCGCCGGCGGCGAGGCGGCGGGCGTTTTCGGTGATGTGCTCCAGCGGCTGCGTGATCATGCGCCGCACCAGCAGGAAGATCAGCGCGGCGATCAGCGCCGTCTTCAGCGCGTTGAGCAGCAGTACGAACCACAGGCGCTGCCAAGTGCGCCGGATCGGTCCGTCCAGCGAGGCGCCGACCTCAAGTTGTCCGATGTCGAGCGTCTGGCCCTGATACTGGTAAGTCAGCGGGAACTTCCGAATCAGTTCCTCCGAAGCGGGACGCTTGCCGCTGCTGGCGAAAGGCTTGCCGCCGACGCGGACTTCGGCAAACTCGAAATCCGGCAGCCGGTCGATGCCTGCGAGCAAGGTCTGCAGGCGCGCCTGATCGACCACCCAGACGTTCTGCACGATGCTCGGCAGGTAGGCTTCCTCGACCTCCGTGAAGCGCTCGCGGATATAGCCGACATCGCGCTCGAACTCCAGATAGAGCTGGGCGGCGGTAATCAACAGGGCCACCACCGAGCTGGCGAGAACGATCAGGAAGGCCAGTCGTCTTGCCAGGCGGTGTCCGCCTGCGGAAGCTTCCGGCGTCATCGACCCTCGAGCCGCGGCAGGGTCCGCTCATGAATGCGCCGGTAGCTGCCATCGGCCTTGGCCGCGCGCAGCGCCTCGGCAACGCGCCCGAGCAGGTGCGCGTGCTTCTTGTGCAGATACATGTACATCTCGGTCGTCACCAGCGGCGGCAGCAGCAGTTGGGCCGGAATCTTCCGCTCGCGGATCAGCCAGTTGCCCTGCCAGCGCTCGAACAGAACGACGTCCGCGCGGTCCTTTTCGAGCAGGGTGAACAACTGGTTGGCATCCTGCACCAGCGTGACCGCGGGAGCCGAGCGAAGGGGTGCCTCGAATACCTTCCAGCCGATGATGTAACCGACCTGGTAGGGCTTCAGGGTCTCGAATCCCGCGGTATCGAAGTGGTGGCGGATCGAGTACGCGACGAAGTCGTTGTCGATGATCTTTTCGTCCACCCGCACCAGGTTGGGGTAGTTCGCCTCCAGGCCCTTGATGCGCATCGCCACGCCGTCGTCGATGCCGTCGTTGGCATTGATCATCGCCCGCTCCGACGCGGCATAGCCGACCGCGCGGGCGTCGATCCCGACGCGGCGGAATATCTCGGGCACCAGCAGGTCGAGGAAGCCCTTGTGGTCGATCTGAATGTAGGGCGCGCCGACTCCCGTATTGATACGCAGCGGTTCGGCGGCTGCCGGCAACGTGGGCACCAGCAAGGCAATGACGAGCATTGCGAAGCGGATGAACGGCGAATTCATCATGGCCGGACGATTCCAGCGGTGTGTTGGGTGCGGGCGTCTCATCTTGGCGGCTTTCACGGGCATTCTACCGCTCGCGGCGCGTCCTTCTGCGGTCAAGGGCGCGCCAAACGGCAGGTTTCAACTTTCCATGCCGTGGCGCAGCCGCCATTCCTTGACCAGCGCATAGATGGCCGGAATCACCGCCAGCGTCAGGGCGGTCGAGGAGATCATCCCGCCCACCATCGGTGCGGCAATGCGGCTCATGACTTCCGAGCCGGTCCCGGTGCCCCACATGATGGGCAGCAGGCCCGCCATGATCGCCGTCACGGTCATCATCTTCGGCCGCACGCGTTCGACTGCGCCTTCCATGACTGCGGCGTACAAGTCGGCGCTGGCGGGACGGCGATTTTCACCGATGCACCGGGCCCGGGCCGCCTCCCAGGCGTGATCGAGGTAGATCAGCATTACCACGCCGGTTTCCGCCGCAACGCCCGCCAGCGCGATGAAGCCGACGGCAACGGCGACCGACAGGTTGTAATTGAGTACCCACATCAGCCAGACGCCGCCGACCAGCGCGAACGGCACCGAAAGCATGACGATGAAGGTTTCGGTCAGGCGCCTGAAGTTGAGATAGAGCAGCAGGAAGATCGACAGCAGGGTTACCGGAATGACGACCTTCATTTTCTGGATGGCCCGTTCCATGTATTCGAACTGGCCGCTCCAGGTGACGTAATAGCCCGGCGGGAACTTGATTTTCTCGGCCACCGCCTGCTTCGCCTCGGCGACATAGCCGCCGATGTCGCGATCGCGAATGTCGACAAAAATATAGGCGGAGAGCAGGGCGTTCTCGGTGCGGATACCAGGCGCGCCCTTGGCAATCTCCACCTTCGCCACCTGGCCGAGCGGGATCATCGCGCCGTCCATGGTCGGCACCAGCACCTCCCGCGCGATCTGCTGCGGGTCGGCGCGCAGTTCGCGCGGATAGCGGACCTGCACGCCGAAGCGCTCGCGACCCTCGACGGTGGTGGTCACCATTTCACCGCCCAGCGCCGTGCCGATCACGTCCTGCAGGTCGCCGACGGCCAGTCCGTAGCGGGCCAACTGCTCGCGGTCGGGCGTGATGTCGAGGTAGAAGCCGCCAGTGATGCGCTCGGCGAAGGCACTCGTGGTGCCCGGCACGGCCTTCACCACGGCCTCGATTTCCCTGGCCAGCTTCTCCATTTCAGCGAGATCCTTGCCGAAGACCTTGATGCCTATGGGCGTGCGGATGCCGGTCGACAGCATGTCGATGCGCGCCTTGATCGGCATGGTCCACGAGTTGGCGACGCCGGGAAACTGCAGTGCCTTGTCCAGCTCGGCAATCAGCTTGTCGGTGGTCATGCCGGGCCTCCACTCCGACTCGGGCTTCAGGTTGATCACGGTCTCGAACATCTCTGTCGGCGCCGGGTCGGTGGCCGTGTTGGCGCGGCCGGCCTTGCCGTAGACGGAGCTCACCTCGGGAAAACTCTTGATGATCTTGTTCTGCGTCTGCAGCAACTCGGCCGCCTTGGTGATCGACATGCCGGGCAACGACGTGGGCATGTAGAACAGCGTGCCCTCGTTGAGCGTCGGCATGAATTCGGAACCGAGTCTGGATGCCGGATAGATCGAAACGCCGAGGGCCAGCAGCGCCAGCGCGATGGTGGTCTTCTTCCAGCGCATCACC
>DAIOGL010000313.1:1643-3350 GCA_036745235.1 Sulfuritalea sp. | reverse complement strand
TTTCGATGCGGGCAAAGTTCTCCTCGGTCAGGGCCTGCTCGATCTTCTGCAGCACGCCGCGATGGTCCAGCGTCAACATCCAGCACTGCGTGCCTGCAGGGCCGCGCGGGTACTCCCAGGTCGCGCCGCCGTCGCTGTTCGGCCATTCCGCCGCCGGCGCGCCGAGCCGCTCGCGGATGTCCCGCGTCGTGGCTCGCCCCGGTTTCAGGGCGGCGAGGTGGATGCCGTCGGAGCCGTAGAAGCCCACGGCGGACGCGAGCGCCGCGAGAGCGCGGGACAGGGGATTCATGTTTCGACTATACCGGAGGAGTCCTTCAGGGCTAAAGGTGCTGCGCTAGAATGGGGCCAACACGACAAGGAGAATGGAATGTGCCCCCACGCTCGCACTACAGGCTCGCTGCCCCTTTGGGGGGCGGACACCTCTCTTGAGGCGGCTCTGCAGGAGGTATCGCCATGAAGCACCTGACCCCCAAGGAAGCGGCCAAGTTTCTGCACGACAATCCGAGCGCGCTGTTCGTCGATTGCCGCAGCGAAATGGAATTTTTCTTCGTCGGGCACCCGGCCGGCGTCAGCCATGTCTCGTGGAACGACGGCCCCGACTGGGAAGTCAATCCCCACTTCGTCGGCGAAGTGAAGAAGCTCGCCGGGCATTCCGGAGATCGTCCGGTGGTGCTGATCTGCCGCAGCGGCAATCGCTCGGTCGATGCCGGCCATGCGCTCGAAGCCGCCGGCTTCACGCGGGTGTACAACGTCCTGCACGGCTTCGAGGGTGAGCTCGACGACACCCATCATCGCGGCTCGATGAACGGCTGGCGCTTCGAAGGCCTGCCGTGGGAGCAATGCTGACGCCGTCCCGCGACGCGGAAAACCAGGCGCGCAAGGCGCAGGCTTTGAGTGATCGTCTGCGGCGTGTGTTCAGGCCGCGACATGCGCTCGAAGCCGCCCTGATCGTCGCCGTCATTCTCGGCGCCCAGTACTGGCAGACGCGCGGCCTGCCCGAAGGTGCGGCGCCTCCGCTCGCGGGCGTGCTCACCGACGGTAGCCCCGCAAGAGTCGGCGCTGGCGGTACGCCGACGCTGGTGGCTTTCTGGTCGACCTGGTGTCCGGTGTGCAAGGCGGAGGAAGGCAACATCGTTTCCGTGGCGCAGGATCATCGCGTCATCCCGGTGGCGATGCAGTCGGGCGATGCGGCGACGGTGCTGAAGCATCTCAGGGAGCGCGGCATCGACCTGCCGCAACTGATCGATGCCGACGGCCGCCGCGCGCTGGACTGGGGTGTGCGCGGGGTGCCGACGCATTTTGTGGTCGATGCACAGGGCAATGTGCGCTTCCGCGTGGTCGGCTATGCGACGACCTGGGGGCTGAAAGCGCGGCTGTGGTGGGCGGAGAATTTCAAGGCATGAGCGGGCAGAAGAGCTTTGCCCCTGCGGCGCTGGCCTGGTCGGTCTGGGGCCTGGGTGCGCTGCTCTACCTGATCGGCTTCTACCAGCGGGTGGCGCCGGCCGTGATCACCGACCGGTTGATGACCGAATTCGCCATCGGCGGCGCGGCGCTGGGCAATCTCTCGGCCTTCTACTTCTATTCCTACGTCGCGATGCAGATTCCGACCGGGATGATCGCCGACCGCTGGGGTCCGCGCCGCCTGCTCACCGTCGGGGCCGGCGTGGCGGCGCTCGGCACGGCGCTGTTTGCGTTTGCGCCGGACAT
>DAIOGL010000313.1:0-1543 GCA_036745235.1 Sulfuritalea sp. | reverse complement strand
CTGACCGCGGTGCCGATCGGCTTCACCGGCGCGGTGCTGACCTTCGCCGGCCTCTGGGGCGTACCTTTCCTGCGGCAGGTGCACGGGCTGGACCCCAAGGCCGCGGCAGCGATCACCTCGACCCTGCTGGTCTCCTGGGCGCTCGGCGGTCCCCTGCTCGGCAGCTGGTCGGAGCGCATGGGCAGGCGCAAGCCCCTGTATCTGATCGCGGCGGGTGTGGGCCTGCTCGGCTGGGCGGCGATCATCTTCGTGCCGCTGCCGCTGTGGGCGCTGGTGCTGCTGCTGGTGCCCACCGGCTTCGCCTCGGGCAACATCATCATCGGTTTCGCCTGGGCCAAGGAGTCGGTGCCGCTGCGCCTGGTGGGTACCGCCTCGGGCGTGGTCAACATGGGGCCGCTGATGGGCGGCATGTTTCTCCAGCCCGCGGTAGGCTGGATGCTCGACCGGCGCTGGAACGGCGCGATCGAGTCCGGCGCGAGGGTATACGATGCAGCGGCATATCAGGCCGGTTTCTCGCTGATCTTCGGCACCCTCGTGGCGGCTGCCATCGTCCTGACCTTTGCCCGCGAGAGTCATTGCCGGCAGATGCACGAATGATCCGAGCCCTGCTGCCATGAAGCCCGACATCCTCTGCCAGCGTGACGGCGATATAGCGACGGTCACGCTGTTCAATCCGGACAAGCTCAATGCGCTGAATGCGGCCATGTGGCAGCGGCTGCGCGAGACCATGAACGAGCTGAGCGCCGACAGTTCCCTGCGCTGCGTCATCGTGCGCGGCGAGGGCCCGGTCTTCGCCGCCGGCGGCGACCTCGAGGAATTCCGTACCGCGCGTGCCACGGTCGATCTCGCGCTGGCATACCACGAGGCTGTCGGCGCGGCGCTGGTTGCGATCGAGTCCTGTCCGCATCCGACTGTCGCCGCGATTCTCGGTCCCTGCGTCGGCGGCGGGCTGGAAATCGCCTGCGCCTGCGATCTGCGCATCGCCGGCGAAACGGCGCGCTTCGGCGCGCCGATCATGAAGCTGGGCTTTTCGATGTACCCCGGCGAGCTGACCGGTCTGCTCAGGCTTGCCGGCCCCGAGGTGACGAAGGAAATTCTGCTCGAGGGGCGGCTCCTGAGCGCGGCCGAGGCCTATGCCAAAGGCCTGCTGACGCGAGTGGCGGCTGACGGCGAGGTGCTGCGCGAGGCGCAGATGACCGCGGCGCGCATCGCCGCCGGGGCGCCGCTGGTTGCGCGCTGGCACAAGCAGTGGATCGCGCGGCTGATGGAAGAGCGTCCGCTGAGCGAAGAGGAAAAGCGCGCGTCATTCGCCTTTCTCGACACGCAGGACTACGCCGAAGGGCTCGCGGCCTTTCTGGAAAAGCGGCCGCCGCGCTTCAGGGGCCGCTAAGCGGCCGCGCTGCCTGCGTCAGGACCGGCGTGCCGCGCGGCTTGCCGGATTCCTGCACTCTGAGACCGGCGGCGGACGGCGGATTGAAAGTCGGCGCTGGCAGGACGGCGGGAAACTCGACGCTGGCGAGCCGGGTGGTGCCGGTGTACTGGC
>DAIOGL010000312.1:0-3382 GCA_036745235.1 Sulfuritalea sp. | reverse complement strand
GCATGAACTACAATGACGCAGCTTGCCTCTACGGCACCGCTGCGGGGCCGACTTCGGCCGACCATGACGTATTGAACTCCGCTCCCCAATGAAACTGGTGTCACCAACCCTGCCCGCACCGTCCCGCCAGAGCCGACCCTTGCCTTTGTGATGAACACGCCCCTGCCGAAATTCCTCCTGCTGGCCCCGATCAAGCGCTGGCTTGCGTTCGCCTGGCTTCTGAGCTTCTTCATCAACTTCTTCATCCTGACGACGCCGATCTACATGATGCAGATCTTCGACCGGGTGCTGGTCGGCGGCAGTCTCCATACCCTGGGAATGCTGACGCTGATTACCGTCGTCATGGTGGGGGCGCAGACCTTCTTCGACCTGATCCGCTCCAAACTGCTGGCCCGCGCCGGATACGTGCTGGAGCAGGACCTGGGGCCGAAGGTGCTCGACCGCGTGCACGACTTCCAGTTGCAGGCCCAGTCCGGGCGCGGCGCGGAGCTGATGCGGGATGTGTCGACACTGCGCAACTATGTTTCCAGCCCGCATCTGCTCGCGATTTTCGATTCGCCGTGGGCGCCGGTATTCACGGCGTTGATCTTCGCCTTTTCCTGGGTGCTCGGCGTCGTCACGCTGGTCGGGATCGCCGTTCTTCTTGGATTGGCCGTGCTCGACGAACGGGTCACCTTTGCGCTGTTCACACGCGCCAACATGGCGGCGGCCAAGGCCCAGCAGATGGCGGTGACTTCGGTGCGCAACGCGGAAATCGTCCATGCGCTGGGCATGAAGCCGGTGATGCTGAAGCTGTGGCAGGACCTCGCCGAGAAGGCCATCGGCCAGCTCAAGCGTGCGCTGGACCGCTCGCATACGATCGTTGCGGCGACCAAGGCCACGCGCACGCTGATCCAGGTGGCGATGCTGGGCACGGGCGCCTGGCTGGTGATCGCCTTCAATCTGTCGCCGGGCATCATGATCGCCGGCACCATCATCGTGGCGCGGGCAATCGGCCCGGTGGAGATAACGATTTCCGGCTGGAAGGGTTTTGTCGAGGCGCGCAACGCCTATGAGCGCCTGGAAGCGCTGCTGATCAAGAACGCCCCGCTCGCGGGCAAGGATCAGGACGTGGTGCTGCCGGCCATCTCGGGCGCCATCGAGGCCGAGCACGCGAGCTTCGGCTTCGGGCCGAACGCGATGCTGTTCTCCGATGTCTCGATCGGCCTAGCGGCGGGACAGGCGCTGGGGCTGGTGGGGCCGAGCGGCTCGGGCAAATCGACCCTGGCGCGCATCATGCTCGGACTGGTGCCGCCGGTGCAGGGCAAGGTCAGGCTCGACGGCTACGACGTGCGGCAGTACGAACGCAGCGCGCTGGGCAAGCAACTGTGCTACCTGCCGCAGGACGTGGAGCTGTTTGCCGGCACGCTGGCGCAGAACATCGCCCGCATGCAGGACCCGGCCGAACATTCCGAGGAGATCACCCGCGTCAGCGAACTGGTCGGCCTGACGCCGCTGGTGGCGCGGCTTCCGGGCGGCTTTCAGGCGGTGCTGACCGAGGGAGGCCTCAATCTTTCGGGCGGACAGCGGCAGATGATCGGGCTGGCGCGGGCGCTTTTCGGCGCGCCGAAACTGATCGTCCTCGACGAGCCGGATGCCAGCCTGGATCAGGCGGGCAAGGAACGCTTGCTCAAGCTGCTGACCCAGATTCGCGAGGAGCGCATGGCGACCCTGATCGTGATCTCCCACACGCCGGCACTGGTCGATCGCATGGACCGCCTGCTGCTGCTCCAGGACGGCACGGCCAAGCAGCTTGCGCGCCAACAGCGCAACCCGGAAAATAACGTAAGGGCCCTGCCCACGTGACGCGGGGCCGGAATTCAATATGACCAGTTCAACATCCGCAGTCGATACCGCCGAGAATTTCTCCCGGCCGCAAACCGAGCTCGAGCTGAAGGGCATGGTGCGCCTCACCAGCATCGCGCTGGCGGTGACGTTCGGCATCGGCGGCCTGTGGTCGGCCCTGGCGACGCTGTCCGGCGCCGTGATCGCGCCGGGCGTCATCAAGGTCGAGGCCAACACGAAGCTGGTGCAGCATCTCGAAGGCGGCATCGTGCGCCGCATCCTGGTCAAGGAAGGCCAGCAGGTCCGCGCCGGTCAGCCGGTGGTCGAGCTCGAAGATACCGAGGCCAGCTCATCGCTGTCGATCGTGAATGACCAGCTCGACGCGGAACTGGCCAAACTGGCCCGGCTGCAGGCTGAAATCGACAACGCGCCGAAAATCCGCTTCCCGGAAGCGCTGCTCGCGCGCAAGAGCGACCCGAACGTGCAGCGCATCCTGCAACGCGAGGAGGATCATTTCAAGGCGCGCAACGCGCTGGTGCGCGAACAGATCGCAAGACTGAGCGAGCAGCGGGAACAGGCCCAGGCCGAGATCGCCAGCCTGAGCCGGCAGCTGGGTGCAGCCGATGCTTCACTGGGCTATCTGCGCGAGCAGGAAAAGTCCTATGCCGGACTGGTCGAGAAGAATTTCGTGGCGCCGGTGCGCATGCTGGATGCACGCCGCTCGGTATCGGAAAAGGAAGAAAAGAAGTACGAGTACGAGTCGCTGCACGCCCAGGCCCGGCAAAAGCTGGCGGACATCCAGTT
Organism: Sulfuritalea sp.; assembly: GCA_036745235.1. Lineage (GTDB taxonomy): Bacteria > Pseudomonadota > Gammaproteobacteria > Burkholderiales > Rhodocyclaceae > Sulfuritalea. The sequence continues at coordinate 754 of DAIOGL010000312.1, read as the reverse complement.
GCGCCTGAGCCAGATCTCGACCAACCGCTACGCCGACAATTCGCGCGACATGGTCGAGACGCAGACGCGCATCCTCAACCTGCAGGAGCGCCAGCTGCCGTTCAAGGAAAGCCTGAAGAAGCGCATCCTGCTGGCCCCGACCGACGGCGTCGTCAATACCGTGCGCGCGCATACCGAGGGCGGCGTGGTCGGCCCGCGCGAAACCATCCTCGAAATCACGCCGGAGAAATCCGAGTTGATCGCCGAAGCGCACATCAGCCCGGCGGATGTCGACGAGGTCCGCGTCGGGCAACCGGTGGAGGTGGAATTCAGCGGCATGAACCGCCGCGTGACGCCGCTGGTGCACGGAAAAGTGATCATGGTCTCGTCGGACATCATCACCGACCCCGCCAATGCGCAGATGAAGTACTTCATCGTCCAGGTCGAGCTCAAACCGGCTGCGCCCCTGACGTTCCAGATGCGGCCGGGCCTGCCGATAGCGGCCTACATCACGACCCGCGAACGGACACCGCTGGAGCTGTGGCTCGACCCGCTGATCGGCGGCATCAGAAGGGCGCTGCGCGAGAGTTGATCGCTCCCGCGGCAGGGGAAAAATGCAGCGAGGGCGGCGTCAGACCCGCGAATCGGCGGCAAGACCCTGCAGCAAGGCCACCTGCTGCGGCAGACACCGGGTCTGCAGGTCGAACTTGTCCACTACTGTCTGGCGGGCGGCTGCGCGAACTTGCGTGAGCTGCTGCCGTTGCTCGATGGCTGC
>DAIOGL010000311.1:0-3386 GCA_036745235.1 Sulfuritalea sp. | reverse complement strand
GCCGCCGGAATCAGCGTGCGCAGAAAGTGCTGTGCGTAGATCAGATTGAAGCCGGATGACAGCGCGGTGTTGGCGGCGGCCAGATCCAGCGGCGCGCTCACGGCCGCCGCGGCGGCGATCACGCCGGACGCATGGCTGCCTTGCTCGGCAAGCCATTTCAGCAGGGCGTTGCCGCCGAGCGAAACGCCGGCAACGAACAGGGCCGGATAGCCGTGTGCCTGCAGGCGGCGCAGCACCCAGTCGATCTCCTGCGAGTCGCCCGAGTGATAGGCGCGCGGCAGCCGGTTCGGTTCGCCCGAACAGCCGCGGAAATGCACCACCACGCCGTGCCAGCCGCGGCTCTCGATCGCATGCATCAGTCGCCGCGCGTAATGGCTGCGCGAGCTGCCTTCGAGGCCGTGGAACAGCACCACGCACGGCGCGCCGGGCCTGCCGTCGATCCAGTCGAGATCGATGAAGTCGCCATCCGGCGTATCCCAGCGCTCGCGCCGATAGCGCGGCAGCGGGCCCTTGATCAGCAGCGGCCAGATGGTCTGCGCATGGCCGCCGGGCAGCCACGGCGGCGCAAGGTAGTGCTGCGCGGTCATGGTCGGCCTCAGTGCAGGATGCGCGGCGCCTCGGTGATGCTGTTGGGCGGCACCGGCGAAGCGTGGTGGGCGACCATGCGCCAGCCCAGCGCCCCGCGCACGTAGACGTTGGTGGCGGCAACCGGTGTGCCCGGGCTTTCGTCGTCGGCGGTGGCGATGTGTTCCAGCACGGTGCTGATCATGGCGAAGGGCGTGGTGATCGCCGTCTGCTGCGACAGGCGCAGCTTGAGTTTCCTGCCGTTGGCGAAGACGCGCTGCCAGGCTTCGCGAATCATCGTGTAGCCGACCAGGCGCGGCCCGCCGGGCTGGACGCAGACGACTTCTTCGTCTTCCGCCCAGACGGCCATCATGGCGTCGATGTCGCTGTGTTCCAGCGCCTCGTAAAAGGCGGCTTCGACGTCCTGCGGGCTGGCGAAGATCTTCTGGCTGGGCACGGTCAGGCCTGGAGCTGTGCGCGGATGGTGGCCGCCACTTGCTGCGGCGTGATTCCGTTCATGCAGTCGAAATGCCCCAGCGGGCACTCGCGCTTGAAGCAGGGGCTGCAGGGCAGGTTTCTCGAAACGATGCGCGCCTGTGGCGACAGCGGTGGCGTATAGGCCGGGGAGGACGAACCGTAGAGCGCCACGACAGGCCGCCCCAGCGCGGCGGCGACGTGCATCAGGCCGGAGTCGTTGCTCACCACGCAGCGCGCCGAGGCGATGAGGTCGATGGCCTGCTCCAGCGTGCTGCGGCCGCACAGATTGAGCGCCGCTCCCTGTGCCTCCCTCGCTATGTCATCGCCCACGGCTGCATCCTTGGCCGACCCGATCAGCCAGGCCGGGTTTTGCGGGGTCGCGACGAGTCGCGCCAGCGCCGCGAAGTGCTGCGCCGGCCAGCGCTTGGCGGGGCCGTATTCGGCGCCGGGACAGAAGATCACCGGCGCGGCGTCGAGCGGAAGATTCAGGGCCGAGCGCACGGTCTGCTGCTGTTCGGCGGTCGAGCTCAAGTGCGGCAGCGGCAGGCTTGCGGGCAGCGGCCCGGCCAGCGCGGCATAGCGCTGCACCAGTTGCGGATGGGCGGCGACATCGAGCCGGTGGCGTTCGTTCAGCAGCAGGTAGCGGCTCTCGCCCTGGTAGCCGATGCGCCGCGGAATGCGGGCGAAGAAGGGAATCAGCGCGGACTTCCACGAGTTGGGCAGGACGAACGCCGCCGAAAAGTCGGCGCCGGCGAGACGGCGACCCAGCGCGCGGCGTGTGGCGAAACTGAATTCGCCGTGGCGGAAGGGGTTGGCGATGACCGCATCGACCTCGGCCATGCGCGCCAGCAGCGGCGCCGACCAGTCGGGTGCCAGCACCTCGATGCGGACGTCCGGATGGTTGCGCTTGAGCAGCGTGAGCAGCGGCTGGGCGAGGATCGTGTCGCCGATCCAGGACGGAGCGACGACGAGTATCTTCACGCTCGGTAACGCTCTGTGCGCCTGGAATGCCGCTTCGCGGGCAGGCGTCAGTGGTGCCCTTTGGGGCGCTCGCCTTCGAAGCGATACACCGTGCCGCAGTAAGGGCAGGCTGCCTCGCCCGAGGGGCTCTTCAGCACGTCGATGAAGACGCGCGGATGGCGGGCCCACAGCGGGGCGTCGGGGCGCGGACAGGCCAGCGGCAGATCGTGGGCGGTAACGGCAACCTGGCGCCGGGTTTCGTCGAGAGTGGACATGAATTACCTCGGTTTAACGTGAGAAAACTCGATCGGAGGCAACGGTGACATTCGAGCGCGGCGAGCCGATCAGTCACCCCGCCTCGGGGCGGGGCCGGGGGTGGGGGGCGACCAATCGCCCTTGCGCTGTTTGATGCTCGGAGGCGTGTCGTAGTCGACCATGAGCGTTAGATATAGCTCAGCCAGTCGGCGTGGGCGGGCACCTTGCCATTGACCACGTCGAAGAACAGGCTCTGGATCCTGGCCGTGATCGGTCCGCGACTGCCGGAGCCGATGGTGCGGTTGTCCAGTTCGCGGATCGGCGTGACTTCCGCCGCGGTGCCGGAGAAGAAGGCTTCGTCGGCGATGTAGATGTCGTCGCGCGTGAGTCGCTTGGCGACCACCTTGTAGCCGAGCTCCTCCGCCAGCGTGATGACCGTGCTGCGCGTGATGCCCATCAGCGCGGAGGCGATCTCGGGTTCGTAGATGACGCCGTCCTTGACCATGAACAGGTTCTCCCCGGCGCCTTCGGCAACGAAGCCTTCGACGTCGAGCAGCAGGGCCTCGTCGAAGCCCGCCTCGGTGGCTTCCATGTTGGCCAGGATCGAGTTGGCGTAGGTGCCGGAAAACTTGGCGCGCGCCATATTGACGTTCACATGGTGCCGCGAGTAGCTGGAAGTCTTGACGCGGATGCCCTTCTCCATTCCGTCTTCACCGAGGTAGGCGCCCCAGGGCCAGGCCGCGATGGAGACATGTGTCGAGGCGCCGCGCGGGCTGACACCCATCTTTTCCGAGCCGTAGAAGGCGATCGGCCGCAGGTAGCAGGAATCGAGCTTGTTGCTGCGCACGACCTCCTTGTGCGCCTCCATCAGCGTGGCCTTGTCGTAAGGCATCGGCATGCGGTAGATGTGCGCCGAATTGAACAGCCGGTCGGTGTGCTCCTTGAGGCGGAAAATTGCCGTGCCGGAGACGGTTTTGTAGGCGCGCAGGCCCTCGAAGACGGCGAGGCCGTAGTGCAGCGAGTGCGTCAGTACATGGGTGGTGGCATCGCGCCAGGGCACGAGCTTGCCGTCGTACCAGATGAAGCCGTCACGGTCGGCCATGGACATGGTGGGTCTCCAGCATTGCGTT
>DAIOGL010000310.1:0-3402 GCA_036745235.1 Sulfuritalea sp. | reverse complement strand
AGCACGCGCTCGGTCTCGGCATCCATGCCTTCGCGCGGTGGCGGCGCCGACACCACCAGGACGAACTCGCCGCGCTGGTGATTGGCATCGGCCGCCAGCCAGGCCGGTGCTGCCGCGAGGGGCATCCGCTCGATCTGCTCGAACATCTTGGTCAGTTCGCGGGCGATGACGATTTCGCGCTGCGGCTCCAGCAGCTCGACCAGGTCGGCTACCGTTTCCATCACCCGGTGCGGCGCTTCGTAGAACACCAGCGCCGCATCGACGGGCGCCAGTGCCGTGATCGCCGTCTTGCGAGCGCCGACTCTTGCGGGCAGGAAACCGACGAACAGAAAGCGCTGATCCACCAGGCCGCTCGCCGACATCGCCGCGATCGCAGCGCTCGGCCCCGGCAGCGGGACGACCCGGAAGCCGGCCGCGCGCACCGCGGCGACGGTGCGCGCCCCGGGATCGGAGACGCCCGGCGTGCCGGCATCCGAGACCAGCGCAACGCGCCGGCCCTCGCCCAGCAGCCGGACCAGCTTCTCCGCCGCCTCGTTCTCGTTGTGCTGGTGCAGAGCGAGCGTCGGCACCTTGATGCCGTGATGGTCGAGCAGGTGGCGCACATGACGGGTGTCCTCGCAGGCGACCAGATCGACCCCGCGCAGGGTTTCCAGCGCACGCAGGGTGATGTCGCCGAGATTCCCGATCGGCGTGGCGACGACATACAATGCAATTTCCATGTCCGCCATTCTAGAGCCCCCGGCAGTCCGATGAGCACGAGACAGGCCGAAGGCGCGGCGGGCGAGCGATTGGCTGCGGATTATCTGCAGCGGAAGGGACTTACGGTCATCGAACGCAACTTCCGGGTGAAGGGCGGCGAGATCGATCTGGTCTGCCGCGACGGCAAGACCACGGTGTTCGTCGAAGTGCGCCTGCGCAGCCGCAGTGACTACGGCGGCGCGGCCGCCAGCATCACGACCGCCAAGCAGGGCCGCCTGATCCTCGCCGCGCGGCACTGGCTGCTGCGCCACGGCGAAACACCCTGCCGCTTCGACTGCATGCTGCTCGACGGCGTCGAGCCCCAAAACATCGAATGGCTGCAGGATGCGTTTGCCGCTGACTAGATTCTTCCTGGGACTGAGCCTCGGCCTTGCCGTCAGCCTGACGGCTCTGGCCGGCGACGTCCGCATCCTGGTGCAAAGTTCGCCCCTGGCGGGCTTTCGCTACTATGCGGGCGAGACCCTGTGGCTGGACATGCGCGAGGGAGACCGCCTGACGCTGATGCGCGAGGCCGACAACCCGCATGATGCCAACGCGGTTCGCATCGAATGGCGCGGCCAGAAGCTCGGCTATCTGCCGCGCGCGGAAAACCGTGCCGTCGCGACGGCCATCGACAACGGAGACGCCGTGGATGCCCGCATCGCCAAATTGCGCCAGCACAGGAACCCCTGGCAGCGGGTGCTGATCGAAGTATTTGTTGTACTCTAGGCGCCCTGTTCCGGCCTCGGCCCGCCGCCGGAGCCAGCTATCCTCGGTCGACTTCATCCATTCATCAAGCACAGACCCGATTTATGTCACTCGCCGAACGCATTCAGCAACAGTTCAAGGACAGCGCCGCAACCAAGCTCGCGGCGCTGTCCCAGATGGCCTCGCCGATCGAAGCCGCCACGCGGCGCATGGTCGCCAGCCTCAGGGCCGGCGGCAAGGTGATGGCCTGCGGCAATGGAGGCTCCGCCGCCGATTCGCAGCACTTCGCGGCCGAGCTGCTCAACCGCTTCGAGAAGGAGCGCCCGCCGCTGGCAGCGATTGCCCTGACCACCGACACCTCCACCCTGACCTCGATCGCCAACGACTACCGCTACGAGGATGTCTTTGCCAAGCAGGTACAGGCGCTGGGGCGCAGCGGCGACGTGCTGCTGGCGATCTCGACCTCGGGCAATTCGCCCAACGTGATCGAGGCCGTCCACGCCGCTCACGCCCGCGGCGTCGCGGTGGTGGCGCTCACCGGCAAGAAAGGCGGCCGGATCGCTGCGCTGCTCGGGCCCGACGACATCCACCTCTGCGTGCCGGCCGAACGGACCGCCCGAATTCAGGAAGTACACCTGCTTGCCATCCACTGTCTATGCGACGGCATCGACGCCTTGATACTGGGAGATACTCAATGAACATCCGAACCGAAATTGGCGCAAAACTGCGCAACCTCGCCGCACTGGTCCTCTGCGCGCCCATTCTGGCCGGTTGCTTCGGCACCGCCGCGGTGGGCGTCGGCACCGGCGTACTGATGCTGACGGACCGCCGCAATCCGGAAACCTATGTCTCCGACGAAGGCATGGAAATTCGTGCCGTCAACCGCATCGGCGAGAAGTACGGAGACAAGGTGCATGTCAATGTGATCAGCTACAACCGCATGGTGCTGCTGACCGGCGAAGTGCCGACCGAAGTCATCAAGGCCGATGTCGAAAAGATCGCTGCCGGCGTGCCCAACGTCAAGTCGATCAGCAACGAACTTGCCATCGCCGGGCCGTCGAGCTACGGCGGACGCAGCAACGATTCCTACATCACCTCGAAGGTCAAGGCGCGGTTTGTCGATGCCGGCAAGTTCTCGCCCAACCACGTCAAGGTGGTGACCGAGGCCGGCGTGGTATTCCTGCTCGGACTGGTGACCCAGACTGAGGCCAACGACGCCGTAGAGATCGCCCGCACCACCGGCGGCGTGCAGAAGGTGGTGCGCGTCTTCGAAATCATCACCCCGGAACAGGCCCGCGCGGCGGACAACGCACCGCCTCCGGCGCAGGCCGCCAAGCCGGCACCTGCCAAGTAGGAAAGCGGCGCATGGCGCTTGTTCACCCGGGACCGCCCGCCTTCGAAGCCAAGATCACCGCCCCTGCCGATCTGGCCGGACGCATCGCCCGGCTGCCGCGACCGCTGGTATTCACCAACGGCTGCTTCGACATCCTGCACCGCGGCCATGTCACCTACCTGGCGCAGGCCCGCAGCCTCGGGGCATCGCTGATCGTGGCCGCCAACTCGGATGCTTCAGTCAAACGCCTGGGCAAGGGCGACGACCGCCCGGTCAATCCGCTGGCCGACCGCATGGCGCTGCTGGCCTCGCTCGAATGCGTTTCCCTGGTGACCTGGTTCGACGAGGACACGCCGATTCAGCGCATCCTCGATTGCCGGCCCGACGTGCTGGTCAAGGGTGGCGACTGGCCCGTGGAAAAAATCGTCGGCCACAGCGAAGTGATCGCCTGGGGCGGCACGGTGCACTCGATCCCCTTCATCCATGAGCGCTCGACCACGGCACTGATGGACAAGATTCGCCGGCTCTAGGAGCGGCTCAAACCTCGGTGCTGGCTCGCTTTGCGTGCATGGGATTCCGCTTTATGTCCCGAAGGGACGGTATCCCCTGGCGGGACGCGGGCA
>DAIOGL010000309.1:0-3421 GCA_036745235.1 Sulfuritalea sp. | reverse complement strand
CGACGCCGTAAGGCTCGCTGCCGATCGCATGGAGAACCGATTGCGAACAAACTTCGTCCTGGTCGATTTCGAGAATGTTCAGCCGAAGGATCTCGGCTTGCTCAAGGACGGCCCATTCAGGGTCAAGGTCTTTCTCGGTCCCAACCAGTCCAAGGTTCCCGTTGCGCTTGCATCTGCTCTGCAGTCCCTTGGCAGCAACGCGGAATACGTCGTCCTCGAAACGGCTGGAACCAATGCCCTGGACTTCCATATCGCCTACTACATCGGCGCGCTTTCTTGCGAAGACCCAACCGCGTTCTTTCACATCATCTCGAAAGATACGGGCTTCGATCCCCTGATCAAGCATCTCAAGGGAAAAAAGATCTTCGCCCAGCGATCCACTTGTATTGCCGACATTCCCTATTTCAAGCCGTCGCTCCCCGCAGCCCCCGATGCACAAATTGAAGTGGTTGTTGCAGACCTCATCCGTCGCAAGGCATCGAAGCCCAGGACGCAAAAGACCTTGTTGAGCACGCTGCATGCACTATTCAAGAAGGAGCTTTCCGAGCAGCAACTGGCGCAGCTTTTCGCCTCGCTGTGCAGTCGCGGCATCGTGAAGGTCGAAGGCACCAGGGTCTCATATGGACTGCCCGCTCAGCCGCAAAGCTAACGACAGGAGTCAGCATGGAATCGATTTCCAAAGCCACGAAAATCTCCCTCACGGCTGAGCCGGCTTCTTCGAAAGTGCCCGGGCCACACAAACCAATCCGAAGCCGGCTCTGGACCATTTTCATGACGTCTGTGCTGCTCGCTGCATGCCAGATTATTCCGCCGCAGGTGGTCAAATCCTTTTCTGACGATCACGACTCGATGCTGGTCGAGGACTTGAAATACTTCATCGGAAACTCAGGGCTCTCCATTACGGTTCCCAAAGGATTCGTGACCGATTTCGCCAGCATCCCGCAATTCCTCTGGTCACTCGGCCTATCGCCGCATGGACGCTACAGCAAGGCTGCAATCGTCCATGACTATCTGTATTGGAGTCAGGGCTGCACCAAAAAGCAATCGGACAACATCCTGCTCATCGCGATGAAGGAAAGCGGCGTCAGTCAAATCGAGGAAATTGCAATCTATGACGGAGTAAGCGCCGGCGGAGGTTCTTCGTGGGAATCAAACAGGAACCAAAAAAAGATGAAGCTTCCCAGAATCATCCCCGCCGAGTATTGGAACTTTCCCGCCGATGCGACGTGGAAAGACTATAGGGAATATCTCGTGGCGAAGAAGGTAAGAGACCCGTCGTTCCCCGAGAACCCGCCTTACTGCCAGCTCGGAAACTCGACGACCGTGCCGAAATAGGGCCGGCCAATCGCAGCTTGCCGGCGTCGGCACGGGATTGATCCAGCCCGCCGGAATCGCCGTACCGCCAGCGCCGACTTCCAGCAAACGTTTCAGGATTCGCTAGCAGGTTCGAAGCCGGACCCTTGTCGATCGCGCCCGCGCACCTGCCTGCCTGTCGCCGCTGCAGGATATAGAATCCGCCTTCCCGTATTTTCATCCCAGGCAAACAAGGAGACAGCCTCATGTCCGGTCACGGCTTTCATGTGCATGGACCGCACGATCACGAGGTCGAACATGCGACCCAGCATGGCGGCGACGAGTTCACTTCGCGGCTGGCGGTGCTGACCGCCATCCTGTCGACCATAGGCGCGATCTTCGGCTACATGGGCGGGCATTCGCAGAACGCGGCCCTGCTCTACAAGAACGAGGCGGCGATCCAGAAGACCTCGGCGTCGAACCAGTGGAACTACTACCAGGCCAAGAGCAACAAGCAGAATCTCGCCGAGCTTTCCGTCACCCTGACCAGCGGCGAGACGCAGGAAAAGTTCAAGCAGGCCATCGAGCGCTACAAGAAGGAAAAGGAGGAAATCAAGCTCGATGCGGAAAAGCTCGAAGCCGCGGCCAAGGCGGCGGACCGGAAGAGCGAGGCCGAAATGCACGTGCATGAGCGCTGGGCGCTGGCCACCACGCTGCTGCAGGTGGCCATCGCATTGGCCGCGATCACCCTGCTCAGCCGCAAGCGCTGGATGCTGGTGGGCGTGTATGGCGCCAGCGCGCTCGGCCTGATCGCCGGAGCCATGGGCTACCTGCACCTCTGATGCCAAATGGCTTTTCCTGAGCGGCGCCGGCGCGCTGCGCTCGGCCTCGGCCTCGGTCTCGCGCTCGCCCTGCTGGCGACGGCGGCGGCGGCCGGCGAGGGCTGTCGCGTCGCCTTCGACATCGGCTCCTCGGGCATCCGCGCCGGGGCGTCGAACAGCAGCGCGATACCGCAGGCCGACATCGATTATCTCGGCCCGCTATGGGCGGGCAACGGGATGCGCGACACGGTGGCGCCGACCATCGCGGCGCTGCGCGAACTGCCGCAGCGCGCCGGATTCGACGCCGGCTGCGAGCGCGTCGGTGTCGGCTTTTCCGCCCTGCGCCTGGCCTGGCAGCAGGATGCCGGCGACCTTCAGGCGGCGCTGGCCCGCATCCGCACCGACAGCGGAGTCGCCGTGCTGGTGGTGCCGCAGGGCACCGAAGGCGCCTATGCCTATGCCGGGGCGAAGCGGGCGCTGGGGGAAAAGTTCACCACCAGTCACGTGCTCGACATCGGCGGCGGCAGCCTGCAGATTGCCGGCGAAAGCAGCAGCTTCGGCGCCCCGCTGGGCCAGAAGCTGTGGCAGCGCCTGCTGTGCCGCCAACTGCGCGCGGCCGATGCGACGCCCTGCGCCCTGCAGCCGATGAGCGCCGACGACGTCGCCGCGGCGCGCGCCATCGCGGCCGGGAGCCTGCAGGGCGTGGCGTCCGCGCTGGCGGGGCCGGTGAGCATGACCGCCACCAGCCGCCCCGTCACCCGGGGAATCCTGCCCGCGCTGAAGCGCCTGGGTGCCGCCAGGATCGGCCCGCGCGGCCTGCGGCGTGCCGACATCGGCGCGGCGATCGACCGCATCGCCCCGCTGACCGTCGCGAAAACCGCGGAGCTGGCCGGCAGCCCGGCCAACCATGCCGCCTACCTGCTGTCCGACCTGCTGCTGGTCGAGGCCTTGATGCGGGCCAGCGGCGTCGAGCATCTGAAGGTTGCCGAGATCGAGCTCAACAATCTCGCCGGGCTGCTTGCCGACGATCGGGCCTTCGAATGGGGGCGGCACTACGACTGCTACCTCGATCGCCTGCGCCGCACCGGCGAGCAAGCCTACCTCAGCGATCCGTCGAGCTGCCCGCCGCGCTGAAGCCCGCGCCGCCGGCCGAGTTGCGCCGCGAGCGCGATCGCCGGCACCACCTCACATGCAGTGCCAGAACGGCGAGCCGGGCCCCATCGGGAAGCAGTTGCCGAAGGGCCCCGGGCCGGGGAACCACATCGGGCTCATCATCTGGCTGCGGCAGACGCGGACTTCGTACTCGA
>DAIOGL010000308.1:0-3445 GCA_036745235.1 Sulfuritalea sp. | reverse complement strand
TGGCGGAGCCCTGCCAGGTGTCGCCGCCATCGAGCAGCAGTGCATTCGGACGCTCTGCGCGCAGGCGCTTTACCAGCGTCGCGAGATGGGCGAAGCCGCCGACCTTGCCGTAGGTCTTGGCCGCCTTCTCGAAGTTCAGATAAGTGAAGGCATGGGCTTCGATGCCGCCCGACTTGATGCCGAAGGTTTTGAGCAGATGCTCGCCCACCAGGTGCGGGGTCTTGCCCAGAGCGCCCCCGATGCCGAGATTTACGCTCGGTTCGCGGAAATGAATGGGCATCAGCTGGGCGTGGCAATCGGTGAAATGCAGCAGATGGACATTGCCGAACTTCTTCAACTCGTAAAGGCTGTCGCCCTTGCCGGCGGCCCAAACGGCAGGGGCGTCGAGGGCGAAGCCGGCGGCTGATGCGGCGGCCAGAATCTGCAGAAATTCGCGGCGGTTCATGGATGACATGAAGGGTTCCTCAGGATGAAAAAAGCCTGGCCGAGGCCAGGCTTTCGGGAGGTGATGCGCGTTACTGGTTGACCGGCGATTCAGGATCGAGCAGCAATGCCACCAGGTCCTTGAGCTGTTTTTCGTTCAGCGCGCCCACATGACCGAAGCGCGGCATCGCCGAGCAGGCGTTGTAGGCCTTGGAGTTGTATATCTTGCTGTAGGTATATTTCTGGATTTCCGGCGAGTTGCCGCGCAGTTTGCCGTAGTTGAGCAGGCTGGGTCCGATGGTGCCGAAGGAAATCTCGGTCTTGGACAACTGGTGGCAGTTGTAGCAGTTGCCGCCCACGGGCTTTTCCGGGTTGTCCGACCAGGTCATGCCGGTTCCGCTTTGGGCCAGCTTTTCGCCCGCCTTCCAGTCGCCGAGAAGCTTGCCGTCGGCGGGATACTTGATGCGATCCAGTTCCTCATGCTCGAGAATCGCCGCGATATCGGGCGAAGGATTGTTGGCGGAACGGTTGCAGACGTCCTGCAGCTTGTCAGTGGTCAGGCGGTCGACGCCGGCGATGCCTTTGGCCTGAAAGTCGCGCTTGAATGCCATCGTGGCGTTCTTCATGGCGGCAGGCGAGGCATGGTTCGGAAAAGCCTGGCTCTGCGAGTTTTGCGAAGCGCAACCGGCAAGTATCAGCGCGGTGGCACCGGCGATGGATGCGGCAACAATCGAAAGTCTGGCGATATTGGTTTTCATCATGTCTGTCCTCCGTCGTTCAGCGCTTGAGCGCCGGGCCTTTGTATTCGGCACCATTGGCCGTCTGTGCCATGTAGGTGATCAGGGCATCGACCGCCTCCGACATGTATTTCGGCTCGGGGAAGCGTTGCTGGCGGAAGCAGTCGTTGATCCGCCACTGCATGGTATGCACGCGACTGGTGGAGACACGATAGGCGGGCCAGCCGACATAGGCGCGTCTGGCGTCGGCGGTCGTGGTCAGGTTGGGCAGATCCTGCAGGCGGATGCGCTTGCCGCTCTCGCCATGGCAACTGGCGCAGGAGAAGTCGTACGGACCCGCGCGGAAGTGGAACATGGCCTCACCGAGTTCGTAGGCCTCGACTTCCTTCGGATGGCTGGTGGGGACGTTGACCTTCATTCCCTTCGACGCCGTGACGACGTAGGTCACCAGATCCTCGATTTCCGACGGTTTGTCGGCGCTGCCGAAGGGGCGCTTGCGCACATCGGCTTCGCTGAAGCCTTGCAGCGTCGTGCGGCACCAGTTGATGCGGGTCTCGATGTCCATCACCCGGCCGGCGTCGGCGAAATAGCGCGGTGTCTGCACGTAGGCGCCCTTGACGATGCCCGGGCCGAGGCCGAGGTCGCATTTTTCCAGCGAAACATTTTTTGGACCGGCGGCTTTCTTCCAGAGAATCTCGCCGCGGGCTTCATAGAGTTCGGCGGGATTGTCGTCGCCGAGCATTTCGCGGTATTTCTCGATACCGGCTATGGTCGGGTCCTTGGCTTGGGCCAGAGCCGGACTCGTCCAGGCGACGGCCAGCACTGCCATTACTGCGATACGGTATTTCATGGTCTCTCCTCCAGGGTTCTTGCCGCCGGTCTTGGTTGCCGGCTGCGGCAGGGCTACGGATACGATCAGGCTACTACGGCTTCGTCAGTCCTCTTGTCGCCCTTGTTGTCGACCCAGCTGACGACGACCTTGTCGCCGGCCTTGGCGCCTTTGACCTTGAAGCCGAACACGGGATTGCGCGACACCGAGGTGCCGATCTGGCCGTCGACCACTTTCTTGCCGCCGACCTCCACCGTCAGGGACTGGATGAAATGGGCGGGAATGGCCTTGCCCGCGGCATCCTTGCGCTGGCCGGTTTCCATCGCGTGGCCCATCAGGACACGAATTTCTGCAACGTCACCCTTCAATTGGGCGCGAATCTTCATCGGATCTGCCATGGTGTGTTCCTTTTTGTCTCGTTGCTTGTATCAGCCGCCGCAGCCGCCGACGGTGACTTTGACTTCCTTTTGAGCCGTATAGAACTTGCCGTCGGCCTTGGCGACTGCCTTTACCATGGACGTCTGACCCATCTTGAGCCGTGCCGAAACCTCGGGCAGGGCCCCGTTGGCAAAATCGAAGGATGCGGAAAGCGGAGATGGGTTCTTGTCGACCAGAATCGAAATCGAGGTGGTGTTGGGGATGTTGCTGACGACATCCACAGGGACCACGGCTCCGTTCTCGGCGATGTCCGGAACCTTGAGGATCAGGTCCTTGCTGTCGGCGGGCGTTCCGGCGCCAATGCCCTTGAGCGCGCTGGCCGTGTCGTGGGCATCGAACGCTGCCTTGTTCCAGTCGGCCGCCAGGACTTGTGTCGGGCGCAAGGCGCCGGCGGCGATCAGGCCGGCGAGCACGCCGCTGGCCGTGGCGCTCTTGAGCACCGTTCTGCGAGTTGTGTTCATTGAATGACTTCCTCCTCTTGTCGAGTGACTACTCTTTAGGCCTGAAATATATACTAAACAGGTGTGACGGATTCTTTCGTTCTTTGCACCGTTTGGCAAATCATCTCAGGTAATGCGGAAATCAGCCAGCCTGATAGTGTTGGTTGATCAGATCAAAGTTCAACCTGGGTGCCGAGCTCGACCACGCGATTGGTCGGCAGCTTGAAGAAGTCGGTCGCCGTATCCGCATTGCGGAACATCCACATGAACAGCACCTGCCGCCACAGGGTCATGGACGGTACGCGATTGGGAACAATGGTTTCGCGGCCGAGGAAGAAGGATGTTTCCATCATTTCGACCGGGGCCATGCCGTGCTTTTCGCACAATTGCAGCGCCAGGGGGATGTTGGGGTCATCCTTGAACCCATAGTTCAGGATGACCCGGTAGAAGCCCTCGCTGAGCTTTTCGGCCAGCATGCGCTCGCTTTCGTCGACGTGCGGGATGTCCTGCATGTTGACGTTGAGCAGGATCACCCGCTCATGCAGTACCTTGTTGTGCAGCATGTTGTGCAGCATCGC
>DAIOGL010000307.1:0-3466 GCA_036745235.1 Sulfuritalea sp. | reverse complement strand
GCCGTCATCACGGTGCTGGACGGCGAAGGCGAGACGCCCTATGCGCGCATGGCGATCCCCTATCTGCTGTCGAAGAAGATCGGCGAAGACGGTACGCGCCTGCGGCGCGATCCGCAGCATTACCGCAGCTTGCGCATCGACATCGAGAAGGGGCGCGCCGCGGCGGTGGACACCGCGGCCCGCGTCGTGCGGCTCGGCGACGGTCGCGCGATTCCCTACGACCGCCTGCTGATCGCGACCGGATCGGTGCCGAGCCACGAGAACATCGAGGGCATCGACCTGCCCGGCGTGCACAACTGCTGGACGCTCGCCGATGCGCGCGCCATAGCGGCGGAAATCCACCCGGGTACGCGCATCGTGCAGATGGGCGCGGGCTTCGTCGGCAGCATCATCATCCAGAGCCTGATGTCGCGCGGCGCCGAGCTGACCATCCTGGTGCGCAGCGGCCGCATGGTGTCGCGCATGATGCCGCCGAAGGCCAGCGAGATGATCGCGAGCTGGTGCGAGAAGCAGGGTGTGCGCATCATGGGCAAGACCCAGACCGCACGCATCGAGCGCGACGGCGCGGCCCTCAAGGTGACGCTGACCACCGGCGAAACGCTGCCGGCGGACATCTACCTGAGCGTCGTCGGCGTCAAGCCGGACATCGACTTTCTCGCCGGCAGCGGCGTCGCCATCGAACACGGCATCATCGTCGATGAACACCTGCGCACCAACGTTCCCGGGATCTATGCGGCAGGCGACGTGGCGGAGTCGCGCGACCGTCTTTATGGCAAGTATCAGATCAACGCCATCCAGCCCAACGCGGTGGAACAGGCGCACATCGCCGCGGTCAATATGGCCGGCGGCGATACCCCGTTCATCGGCAGCCTGGCGATCAACGTGCTCGACACGATGGGCCTGATTTCCTGTTCCTTCGGTCAGTGGCAGGGCGAGCCGGGCGGACAGGGCGTCGAGCAGGTGGATGCCGCCAATCACCGCTATCTGTCGCTGCAATTCGGCGGCGACCACCTGATCGGCGCCACGATGGTCGGCTTCACGGAAAACGTCGGCGTGCTGCGTGGCCTGATCCAGAGCAAGGTGAAACTCGGCCCGTGGCGCGAGCGCCTGCTGGCCGATCCGTCGCTGTTCATGGAGGCCTATCTGGCGACCGCCGAAAAGCAGGCATGAAGAATGAAGTTTCAATCCAGGCTGACGCCGGTTATTGTCGGCGTTGAACGGAATGGCCGAAATTAAGATCACCTTCAAGCTCTTCGCCGCGCTGCAGGACTATCTTCCGCAGGAGGCAAAGAGGACGAATTCGCTTGCGCTCGAAATAGACGACGCAACCACCATCGAGCAGATCATCGAGCGTTTCAATCTGCCGCGCAGGCTGGTGCATCTGGTCCTGATCGACGGCAACTTCATTCCTCCCGGCGAGCGAGCCGGCCGCACGCTGCGTGAAGGGGAAACACTGGCCATCTGGCCACCCGTCGCCGGCGGATGAAGTTTCCCCTGGCTTACGACGCGACGACCACGCGCGAGGATTTTGTCCGCGTGCTGCCGCAGGCGACCGGCGAGGCTGAGTTGCGCGAAATCGACGGCGGCTTTCGCGGCCGGGGCTGGTCCATCCGCCTGACTCCGATTCCGCCGCTGACGATCGGCCTGGTGCGGCTTGAACGCCATCGTGTCGAGATCGCGTTCGATGGCCTTGACGAGCCCGCGCAGGATGCGTTCATGCGTCGCCTTGCGCTGTACTACCAGCGCGGCGGCGGCTGATGACTCCTGGGAGTCGGCGCTGATGGCACGCCGGAGGTGGAGCGAAAGCTGATAAAATTCAGCTGCGGCGGGTCTCCCCGCATTGCGGGGTGGTGAACCTGGTCAGGTCCGGAAGGAAGCAGCCACAGCCGTTTTCCGCAAGTGCCGGGGGTCAGGCTCGCCGCACCCCATCCCGTCCGACGCCGTTTCGTAATCTTCCCTTACAAACTTCGTCCCTCTGTCACATCCGGCTTACAGCCATCGGATGAAATGCAGTCTGCCATGAGGCATTAACGACAGGAGCACACCATGAAACTGAATCAAAAGATTGTTGCCGGCTTTCTGGCCGCCAGCGCCGTCATGTTCGGCGTCGCCTATGCGCAGGGTCCGGGTTGCGGCAGCGACGGCAGGCCGGGCATGATGCGCAGCGCCATGCAGGGCGGCATGATGGATCCGGGCGCCCGAGTCGACCAGCGCCTGAACCGGCTCAAGAGTGACCTCAAGGTCACGGCACAGCAGGAACCGCTCTGGCAGGCTTTCGCCGAGAAGTCGAAGGCCGAGGCGGACAAGGGCATGCAGGCCATGCGCGAGCGCATGAAAGGCGACAAGCAAGTTACTGCGCCGGAGCGCTTCACGCAGATGCAGGACGGCATGAAGCAGCGCCTTGCCGCGATGGAATCGGTGAACGAATCCTTCAATCGCCTCTACTCGGCCTTGACGCCCGAGCAGAAAGCCGCCGCCGACAAGCATTTCAGCAGCGCCGGGCGGTACAAGCGCGGCCCCGGCCGTGGCGCACCGCTGCGCGACGGACAGGGTGGCCCCGGAGCGCCTGAACCGCGCAAGGGATAAGGACCTCCGGTCCGATGCAACGCGGGGCAGCCAATGAAACAAAGGCTGCCCCGTTTGTCTTGAACGGCCTGATAAAATCGCACCATGAGCTATCAGGTCCTCGCCCGCAAGTGGCGCCCCAAGTCCTTCGCTACCCTGGTCGGCCAGGAGCATGTCGTGCGGGCGCTGACCCACGCGCTGGACCAGAACCGGCTCCATCATGCCTATCTGTTCACCGGCACACGCGGCGTCGGCAAGACGACGCTGGCGCGCATCATGGCCAAGGCCCTGAACTGCGAAGCCGGCGTCAGTTCCACTCCCTGCGGCGTCTGTTCGGCCTGCACGGCGATCGACAGCGGACGCTTCGTCGATTACATCGAACTCGATGCGGCGTCGAATCGCGGCGTCGATGACATGACCCAGCTGCTCGAGCGCGCCACCTATGCGCCGACGATCGGCCGCTACAAGGTGTATGTGATCGACGAAGTCCACCAGCTCTCCGGCCACGCCTTCAATGCGATGCTGAAGACGCTGGAAGAGCCGCCGGAACACGTCAAGTTCATTCTCGCCACCACCGACCCGCAAAAGATTCCCGTCACGGTGCTGTCGCGCTGTCTGCAGTTCAACCTGAAGCAGATGCCGCTGACGCACATCGTCGACCATCTGTCGCGCGTGCTGGAAGCCGAGGGCGTGGCCTTCGAGCCTGCCGCCCTGCGTCATCTGGCCAAGGGCGCCGCCGGCAGCATGCGCGATGCCCTGTCGCTGCTCGATCAGGCGATCGCCCACGGCGCAGGCAAGGTCGAGGACGAGGCGGTGCGCGCCATGCTCGGCACGGTCGGCGACGAGCACCTGTTTGCGCTGCTCGACGGCCTCGTCGCGCAGGACGTGCAGGCCATGCTCG
>DAIOGL010000306.1:2128-3483 GCA_036745235.1 Sulfuritalea sp. | reverse complement strand
GCACATCGCGACCCAGCCCTTGACGCCGGGACAAAGCGGCACGAGCGCCTCGATCAGGCTGGCGAAGTTCACGTCGAAGAAAATGAAGCGGTCGTCGGCGTGGTTGACGATGTAGGAAATCTGTTCGGGGAACAGGCGCGGGTTGATGGTGTGGCAGATCGCGGCCATGCCCGAGACGGCGTAGTAGATTTCGAAATGCCGGTGGGTATTCCAGGCTAGGGTGCCGATGCGGTCCTCCGCCTTGATGCCGAGGGACAGCAGCACGCGCGCCCGTTGTCGCGAGCGGTGGTGGGCATCGTGATAGGTGTAGCGGTGCGTTCCCCCGACCGGCAGGCGGGATACGATTTCCGTGTCGCTGTGATTCTGGCTGGCATGCTTCAGGAGCGCTGAAATCATCAGCGGCCGATTCATCATCAAGCCTTGCATTTGTCGTTCTCCTCTCTGTTTTTCTGGCCGTGCGTCAATCGACGGCAACCATAGCATTGGAATGCTTGCGAAACAATTGCCGCTGGCGGCGAAAACCGGCTCCCGGCATTCTATCCGGCACGTGCGAACGGTGGCGGACCGTCAGGGATCAGGCGAGGTCTTCGCGGGTGGCATCGGCCCAGCAGTTGGGCGTCTCGTAGAGCCGGATCCGCTCGAGATGCAGATGGTTGCCGTAGCTGTCGCGGTACAGTGGATCGAGAATCGAGAAGGCGATTCGGGCCAGGTTCTCGGCAGTCGGGACGGCGTCGAGCACGACCGTCTTGTGGCCCGGCAGGCCGCCGAGAAAGTCCGCCACCGCGCGGTCGTCGCGCCAGACCAGAAAGGCATGGTCCCAGGCGTCGATCACGTTCTGCTTGGCGATGGCCTTGACTTCGGAGAAGTCCATGACCATGCCGTCGTCCGGCCGTCCGGCTGCCTCGATGACGCCGCCCACGAGGGTGATTTCGAGCGCGTAACGGTGGCCGTGCAGGTGGCGGCACTGGCTCAGATGATTCGGGATTCGGTGGCCCGCGTCGAATTCGAGGCGGCGGGTTATGCGCATGGTCGGGAACGCCGTGTTTGTGGCAAAGTGGTCGCGGAGCCGGGTGGCAGGTCTGGCGCGCATTATAGCCGTGCCGCCGCGCCGTCCCGCCAGCGCCGACTCCCGGCCACGCCGCAATTTCCGACACCGTTGACCCGCCATGCCCCGCATTCTGCTCAAGACCGAAGACCATTCCCGCGACAGCGCCGGCATGCGCTATGTCTATCCGGTGATTTCGCGCCGGGCCGGCGGTGTTTCGGTCGGCATCAACCTGAATCCCAACAATGCCTGCAACTGGCGCTGCGTCTACTGCCAGGTTCCCGGCCTGACGCGCGGCGGCCCGCCGCCG
>DAIOGL010000306.1:0-2118 GCA_036745235.1 Sulfuritalea sp. | reverse complement strand
CGAACTGAGCGAGTTTGTGACCTGGGCCGGGTCAGGGGACTTCATGGCGACGCGCGGTCCCGCCGGCGCCCGCCGGCTGGTCGACCTGGCGTTTTCGGGCAATGGCGAGCCGACCAGCGCCGCCGAGTTCGCCGATGCCGTGGCATTGGCCGGGCGCGTGCTGGCCGCGCACGGTCTGGCCGGCAAGCTTGTCATGCGCGTGATCACGAATGGCAGTCTGCTCGACCGCAAATCCGTGCAGGCGGGCATTGCCGGAATCGGCGGCTTCGGCGGCGAAGTCTGGTTCAAGGTCGATGCGGGAACTGCGGCCGGCTTCACTCGCATCAATGGCACTCGCGTCCGGCCGGACCTGGTGGCGCGACGGCTGGCCGCTTGCGCCGCGCTGGCGCCGACCTGGGTGCAGACCTGCATGTTCCGGATTGACGGCGAATTGCCTGCCGAGCAGGAACTCCACGCTTATCTCGCGCTGCTTGCGCCTCTGGCGCCGGTGCTAGCCGGCGTGCATCTTTACAGTCTGGCACGGCCATCCATGCAAAAGGAAGCGCCCCGGTTGGGGCGCATGGACGCGGGTTGGCTGGAGCAAATGGCGGCGCGCATCCGCCAACTTGGGCTGGCGGTGCGCGTCAGTCCGTGATGTGGCAAGGCGCCGTGTGCGCCGGCGTCAGGCGGCCTTCCTGTTCTTGAGGACGGCCCTGGCGTCCTTCTTCAAGTCCCTGAGCAGATCCGGCTTCGCCGAGCGCAGGTACTCGATGACTTCATAGTCGTCACGCCTGATCTTCTGGATGTCTATTTGCTCGACGTGCACCAGGCGCAGCAACTGCTGAACCGGGCGCGGCATGTTGCGCCCGCTCTCGTAACGCGAGCCGCCGCTCTGGGTCACGCCCAGCTTGGCCCAGAACTGCTGCTGATTCATGCCCAGCTTGCGGCGAATCTCCCGGGCATCGACCTTTTCGTTGGCTTTCATCAAACTGCTCCTTGTGTTGATTGTCATGAAACGATTACTATGGCATAGACCAAACGTCTAAGATCTATTACCAAGGTGATATGTCGAAAACTATAGGATAAATTCGTCTGCCATACAAGAGAAATTGTCACGACATCAGTACGCAGGAATAGCCGGGGGCCGCCAGCGGCTATCGGTCGGCGGGTAGTTTGGCGACGTGGACTATCGGGTAAAATCCAAGGTTTTCCACAAGGCGAATCACGGCAATGGCATTGATAGTTCAAAAATACGGCGGCACGTCGATGGGGTCGCCCGACCGCATTCGCAACGTCGCCAAGCGTGTCGCGCGCTGGAAGGCACAGGGACATCAACTGGTGGTGGTGGTATCCGCCATGAGCGGCGAGACCAATCGCCTGATTGCGCTGGCCAAGGATGTCTCGCCGCAGCCCGACGCACGCGAACTCGACGTGATGATTTCCACCGGCGAGCAGGTCACGATCGCCCTTCTGGCCATGGCGATCCGCGATCTCGGCCTCAAGGCCAGGAGCTACACGGGTGGGCAGGTCAAGGTGCTGACTGACAGCACATTCACCAAGGCGCGCATTCTCGAGATCGACGATGCCAATATGCGCCGCGATCTCGACGACGATACCGTAGTCATCGTCGCCGGCTTTCAGGGGGTTGACGCCGACGGCAACATCACCACGCTGGGGCGCGGCGGCTCGGATACCTCGGCCGTGGCGTTGGCGGCAGCGCTGACGGCCGACGAATGCCAGATCTACACCGACGTCGACGGTGTCTATACGACAGATCCGCGCATCGTGCCCGAGGCGAGGAAACTGAACCACATCACCTTCGAGGAAATGCTGGAAATGGCCAGTCTCGGCTCCAAGGTGCTGCAGATACGCTCTGTCGAGTTCGCCGGCAAGTACAAGGTCAAGCTGCGCGTGCTCTCCAGCTTCGAGGAAGAAGGCCAGGAGACCAGCGGCACGCTCATCACTCTTGAGGAAGACAACACCATGGAACAACCGATCATTTCCGGCATTGCCTTCAACCGCGACGAGGCCAAGCTCACCGTCCTTGGCGTGCCTGACCGTCCCGGCATCGCCTACCAGATACTCGGCCCGATCGCCGATGCCAACATCGACGTCGACATGATCATCCAGAATGTCGGC
>DAIOGL010000305.1:0-3493 GCA_036745235.1 Sulfuritalea sp. | reverse complement strand
TCGACCGGCTAAACCTTATATTTTGGCGGAAAGGTCCGCGTTTTCCTCACTGACTCTTAACGCATGTGGAATCCGTTCTGACCTCATCCCCTTGTACAATCCCTGACTATTCCAGCGTTCCATTTTCCAGTTGCCTAGAGCCGTCGAATGTCCCTGCCCAAGTTCCTCGTTCAACCTGTGATTCTTTGCGGCGGTTCTGGCACCCGGCTGTGGCCGCTTTCTCGCGCCGGATTTCCAAAGCAGTTTCTCTGTCTCACGGACGATGACAGCCTCTTTCAGCAGGCGGCCGCGAGGCTGGCCGGTCTCACCGCCAGAGACCTGAAATTGGCGCCGCCGCTGATCGTCGGCAATGAAGAACATCGCTTTCTGGTGCTGGAACAAATGCGCGAGACGGGCATCGACATCGGCGCTGCCATCCTCGAGCCCGCGGGACGCAACACGGCACCTGCGCTCACGCTGGCGGCGCTGGCCGCGCTGGAAGCCGGCGACGACCCTGTGCTCGTCGTGACCCCTGCCGATCAAACCGTCACCGACCGACCGGCCTTCACAAAAGCACTGCAGCAAGCGGTGCGCGAGGCGAGCAGCGGCACCATCGTCATCCTCGGCATCGCGCCTGACCGGCCCGAGACCGGTTACGGCTACATCAAGGCCGCTCCCGCCGGGGGCAACGCCGTATCGCCGGCACCGACTCTCGAGGTAGAACGCTTTGTCGAAAAGCCCGATGCCGCCACCGCGGCCCGCTACGTGGCCGAAGACGGCTACTACTGGAACGCCGGAATGTTCGTGCTCAAGGCATCGGCCTGGATGGGCGCGCTGGAGCGCTTCCGGCCCGACATCGCCCAAGCCACACGCCTTGCCTGGGCCAATCGGCAGTCCGACGACAAATTTGTGAGGCCGGGTAAAGCCGAATTCAACGCGATCCCGGCAGAGTCGGTCGACTATGCCGTGATGGAACGCTGCCCCGGCACTGATCTGGCGATCAAGATGATTCCGCTTGCCGCGGGCTGGAGCGATCTGGGGGCATGGGATGCCGTCTGGCAAGTGTCCGCGAAGGACGAACGCGGTAACGTTCATGTCGGCGATGTGCTCAGCACCGACAGCCGCAACACCATGGTTCACGCGACCAGCCGTCTCGTCAGTCTGGTCGGGGTCGACAATCTTGTCGTAATCGAAACCGCCGATGCCGTCCTGGTAGCCGACCGCGCCCGCAGTCAGGATGTCAAAGCCATCGTCGCGGAATTGCACGCCCGCGGCCGCGAAGAACACATGCTGCATCGCAAGGTCCATCGCCCATGGGGCTGGTACGACAGCATCGAGGAAGACGGTCGCTTCAAGGTCAAGCGCATCCAGGTCAAGCCCAAGGCCAGCCTCAGCCTGCAAATGCACCATCATCGCGCCGAGCACTGGATTGTCGTCAAAGGCACGGCCGAAATCACCAATGGCGACACGACAATCTTCCTGACGGAAAATCAATCCACCTACATCCCGCTGGGCCAAATCCATCGTCTCGCCAATCCCGGCAGTATTCCGCTGGAGATCATCGAAGTGCAGTCCGGCAGCTACCTGGGGGAAGACGACATCGTGCGATTTGAAGATACTTACGGACGCGGCTGAATTGGCTATCGGCACCGATTCGCGCATTTACGTCGCGGGCCACCGCGGCATGGTCGGCTCGGCCATCCTGCGTCGCCTGCAGCAAGGGGGTTATACGAACCTCCTTACCCGCACCCGACAGCAGCTCGATCTTCTCGACCAGCGCGCTGTCCACGACTTTCTGCAGCGAGAACAGCCGGCCTACGTTTTTCTTGCCGCCGCCCGGGTGGGCGGCATCCAGGCCAACAACACCTACCGTGCCGACTTCATCTACGAGAACCTGACAATCCAGAACAATGTAATCCACGGCGCGCTTCAGGCTGGCATCAAGGATCTGTGCTTCCTCGGCTCCAGCTGCATCTACCCGCGCGACTGCCCGCAGCCGATCCGCGAGGACTATCTCCTTACCGGCCCGCTGGAACAAACCAACGAACCCTACGCCATCGCCAAGATTGCCGGCATCAAGCTGTGCGAGTCCTGCAACCGACAGTACGGCACGCGCTTCGTCAGCGCCATGCCCACCAACCTGTATGGCCCCAACGACAATTATGACCTGGCCAACAGCCATGTCGTGCCCGCCCTGATCCGCAAAGCCCACGAAGCCAGACTCCGCGGCGACAGCGAATACGTGGTGTGGGGCACCGGCACGCCCAAACGCGAATTCCTCTATGTTGAAGACATGGCGGATGCCTGCGTATTCCTGATGGAACAGGGCATCGCGGAAGGTCTCTACAACGTCGGCACCGGAGTCGATGTCACCATCCGCGAACTCGCCGAGACAGTAATGGAAGTCATTGGTTTTCAGGGCCGCATCGTATTCGACTCCGGCAAACCCGATGGCACACCGAGAAAATTGCTCGACGTGTCGCGGATGAAGCACCTTGGCTGGCAGTCGAAGACATCCCTGCGCGACGGCATCGCGCAGGCCTACACCAGTTACCTTGCCACCCTCAACTGAAGCTACCGGAATCTGCCCATGCAAAAAGTCGCACTCATCACCGGTGTCACCGGCCAGGACGGCGCCTATCTCGCCGAGTTCCTGCTCGACAAGGGCTACGAGGTGCATGGCATCAAGCGCCGCACCTCGCTGTTCAATACGGATCGCATCGATCACCTGTATCAGGATCCACACGTCGCGAACCGCCGTTTTGTCCTCCACCATGGCGACATGACCGACAGCTCGAGCCTGGTGCGCATCATCCAGCAGGTGCAGCCCGATGAGATTTACAACCTCGCGGCGCAAAGTCATGTCGCCGTCAGTTTCGAGGAACCCGAGTACACCGCCAACTCGGATGCCTTGGGTGCCTTGCGCATCCTCGAAGCGATGCGCATTCTCGGCATGGAGAAGAAGACTCGCTTCTACCAGGCCAGCACTTCCGAACTCTTCGGCCTGGTTCAGGAAAGCCCGCAGAAGGAAACCACGCCCTTCTATCCGCGCAGCCCCTACGCGGTGGCCAAGCTCTACGCCTACTGGATCACGGTGAACTACCGCGAAGCCTATGGCATGTACGCCTGCAACGGCATCCTGTTCAACCATGAATCTCCGATTCGCGGTGAAACCTTCGTCACGCGCAAGATCACCCGCGCGCTGGCGCGCATCAAGCTCGGTTTGCAGGATTGCCTGTTTCTCGGCAATCTCGATTCAAAGCGCGACTGGGGCCATGCCAAGGACTACATCGAGATGCAATGGCTGATGTTGCAGCAGGAGCAACCGGAGGATTTCGTCATCGCCACGGGCGTGCAATACAGCGTGCGCGATTTCGTCGATGCGGCGGCGACGGAAATCGGCATTGCCGTGGAATGGCGTGGCACGGGCGTCGACGAGAAAGGCTACGACGCCTTGGGCAAGTGCATTGTCCAGGTCGATCCGCGCTATTTCCGGCCGACCGAAGTCGAGACC
>DAIOGL010000304.1:0-3503 GCA_036745235.1 Sulfuritalea sp. | reverse complement strand
AATGCACTCCCATGATTGCAAGCAGCCAGAGCGAAACCGCCGAGAAGGGTTCGGTCCCGAGCGGCAGCGATACGTAGACCACCTTCATGAAGATGAATACCAGCGCCAGCGAACCGAGCACGCTGGAAATGGCGATGACTCCCCAGCGCCGGTAGCGTCCGATGACCATGAACAGCGCGAGGTAGGCAATCGTGGCAAGGAAGAAGCCGAGCTTGTCGATGGTCGCGACGTAGACGACGGTGAGGAGAATGCCGCCTACGAGCAGCATCGGATAGCTGCGCAGCTTCTCCTCGCCTTCGTTCGCCCCGCTGTCCTTCATGAGCTTTTCGAGCAGGCCGGCCGCGGTGAAGGTTTCGCCGATCAGCAGGTTCTTGATGATTTCGTAAATGCAGACCCCGCCCAGCAGCACCAGGATGGACTTGGGCCAGAAGTCCGGCCCGATCCGGCCCGGGGTCGCCGGGTACTCGATGTGGCCGGCCAGCTGGTAGAAATACATCGCGGCCAATTGCAGCACGATGTAGGGCGCGGCGCGCAGCAGGCGGTTCAGCATGGCGATCCCCGATCCGGTCCCGGTTGTCTTACTTCTTGCCGGCGAATTTGTGCATGGTGTCGACCTCGCCGGCGATGAAGGTCTGGGCCTCGGAAGCCGGGAGGAAGCTGTCCTTGCGCGCCAGCGACTCCTTGAGGAAGGTCACGTACTCGGGCGATTTCGCGGCACGGGCGATGGCGTCGGCCACCAGCTTGACGCGCTGCGGGTCGGTGCCTGCCTTCATGACCAGCGAGCGGAACTGCGGCAGGTAGATTTCGAGACCGGCTTCCTTGGACGACGGGATGTCCGGGAACTCTTCCGCGCGCTCCTCGCCGAAGACGATCAGCGGCCGCATCTGCTTGCTGGACAGGAAGCTGTTGATGTCGCCGGCCTGCTCAAACAGCAGGTCGGCGTGGCCGCCGAGAATGGAACTGTAGCGCTCGCCGGGGCTGGCGAAGGGGACGCCGATCATCTTGATGCCCTTGCCGGCGAGGAAGTTTATGGTGAGGTCATCGGCGCTGCCGAAGCCGAGGATCGCCACCTTGAGCGTGCCCGGCTTGGCCTTGGCCTCGGCGACCACGTCGTTCCAGGTCTTGAAGCGGCTGTCCGCCTTGACGAAGAGGCCCGACGGCTGGCGGATCGCGATGGCCAGCGGCGCGACATCGGCCAGCTTCCAGCGCGCACCGCCCGCCACCAGCGTGGCGGCCGTGTCGCCGATCAGGATGGCCATCGAGTAGCCGTCGGCCTGCCCGCTGAGGAGCTTGGTCATGCCGGTGTTGCCGGTGGCACCCGGCACGTTGATCACCGGGAACGAGGTCTTCAGATCGGCTTCCAGCAGCTTGCCGAGCTTGCGCGCCAACTGGTCGGCGCCGCCGCCGGGTCCCCAGGGAACGATGATTTCAATGGGACGCTGCGGGTATTTCTCCTGGGCGATTGCGCCAGCGGCAGCGAACAGCGCTGCAAGGAAAAACAGGATGTCGCGGAACAGTTTCTGGGTAGCAGTTTGCATGGTGGTCTCCTCTTGTCGTTGTTCTGGATCTGTGCGTTGTGGTGGCCTTTTGATGGGCGGGCAAACGAAACAGCGCGAAACAAGGCCTTTTGTTTTTAGGGAATATACGCGCCCTGTTCGCAAATTTCCAACAAAAAATGCAATTAACGAGAAAAAGATTTCCATTTTTTGATAAAAATGGATTCTTCGGCGCGCCCTCCTTGTATACTGATGCCGTCGCAATCCTGTGGAATCGAGCTTTCATGACCGAAGCCAGCAACTCGTCGGCCGCCGCCTTGAGGGCCTTCGCCATCATGGAAATCGTGACGCGATCGGAGCGCCCCGTGGCGCTGTCGGAGATCGTCGAACAGTCCGGCCTGCCGGCCGCGACGACTTTCCGCATCCTGTCGCTGCTCGAAGAGGCCGGCCTGTTGCAGCGCGAACCGACCGGCAAGACCTACGGGGTCGGGCACCGCCTGGCGCGCTTCGGCCTCGACCTGATGACCAACAACTCGGTTCGTGCCGAACGCCGCGTCATCCTGCGCCACCTGGTCGACGAGATCGGCGAGACCTGCAACCTGGCGATGTTCGGCGGCGACGAGATTGTCTACATCGACCGCATCGAGACGGACTGGTCGCTCAAGGCAGACCTCAAGCCGGGGTCGCGCGTGCCGCTGCACTGCACCTCGAGCGGCAAGCTGTTCCTCAGCCAGATGCCGAAGGCCAAGCGGCGGCGGATTCTCGAATCCCTGAGCTTCAAGCGCTACACGGACAACACCATCACCGATATCGCGACGATCGAGGCGCAGCTGGAAAGCATCGCCGTCACCAAAGTGGGCCTGAACAACGAGGAGCTCCAGGCCGGCGTGATCGGTATCGCGGTGCCGGTGACCGATGCCCGCGGCCGCATGATCGCCAGCGTCGCCCTGCAGGCGCCGGTGGCGCGCCTGCCGCTGGCGCGCGCGCTCGACTTCGTGCCGAGCCTGCAGCGCGCCGCGAAGGCCATGGCGGCCACATTCGAGAACAGCGACTAGTACATAATCAGGCTGAAACCGATGGACGCAATATTGGCCGTCATCCCGGGCTTGACCCGGGATCCAGAACTGCCGCCGACTGGATTCCGGCTTCGCCCGCCGCGAAGCGGAATCCCGGGTGTGTCGAGACCGCCGGAATGACCAATCATTCGGCGCTGCCCTAGCGAACTTTCCGCATCGAGCTTGCAAGCTCGAAAAACAGCGCGTTGTCCAACCCCCGCGAAAAGTCGGCGCTGACGGTACGGCGGTAGAAGGGGCTGAGGTCGAGTCCGACGCCGAGGCCGATGATCTCGACGGCGCCCTCGCGCTCGCGGCGCGCCACGACCTCGCGCAGATGCTGGTCCAGATAGTAGGCGTCGTTGGCCAGCCCGGTGGCGCTGTCCATCGGGCAGCCGTCGGATATCACGATCAGGATGCGGCGGCCGGCATTGCGCGCGAGCAGGCGGTTGCAGGCCCAGTCCACCGCCTCGCCGTCGATGCCCTCGCGGAACAGGTCGGCCTTGAGCAGCGCGGCGATGTCGGCACGGCACCGCCGCCAGTTGCGGTCGGCCTCCTTGAACACCATGTGGCAGATTTCGTTGAGCCGGCCGGGCGAGGGCGGCCGCCCGTCGCGCACCCAGTCCCGCCAGGGACGGCCGCCGTTCCAGGCGCCGGTGGTGAAACCCAGCACCTCGGTGTCGACGCCGGCCATGTCGAGCGCGCGCACGAGGCTGTCGACCAGCGTCGCCACGGTTTCGCTCAGGGCTTTCATGGACCCGGAACAGTCGATCAGGATGCCGACCGCGGCGTCGGCCACCGGCTTCATCCGTTCGCGCTTGAACAGGCGGCTCTCGGCCGGGGAACTGACCAGTTGCGCCAGCCGGCGCCCGTCGATGCGGCCGTCTTCCTCGCCGAACAGCCAGTCGTCGCGGCGGGGTTCGGCGAGGATGGCGCCGAACAGGCGGGCGAGGCG
>DAIOGL010000303.1:0-3505 GCA_036745235.1 Sulfuritalea sp. | reverse complement strand
GTCGGCAAGTGCACCCACTTCGCCAGCGCGGCCATCAGGCGCTCCGGCGCAATAGGCTTGGTGACGTGGTCGTTCATCCCGGCCGCCTGACTCATTTCGGCGTCCTGCGCCATCGCCAGCGCGGTCATGGCGATGATGGGCAATGCGGCGAAACGTTCGCCGCCGGGATTTTGCGCCATTGCACGAATGCGGCGCGCCGCTTCAAGGCCATCCATCACCGGCATCTGGATGTCCATCAGCACGCCGTCGTAGTCCCGCTGTTGCACCTTGTCGAGGGCGATCTGGCCATTCTCCGCCTCATCGACCTCGATACCCTCGCTGCGCAACAGCTCGGTGGCGAATTCGCGGTTGATGTCATTGTCCTCGACCAGCAACAGGCGCGCACCGGCCAACTGGCCGCTGCTGCCCGGTTCGGGCCTGTCGGCGCGGGTTCCTGCGTCGCTGCCGAGGATGCGCCCGCGCCCGAGTACCGAGAGAATGGTATCGAGCAGCGTCGATGGCGATACCGGCTTGATCAGGAAGCCATCGACCCCCGCCTGCTCGGCAAGCCGGATCACATTCTCGCCGCCGTAGGCGGTCACCATCACCAGCTTGGGCTGGCGTGCAAGCCCCGTGTCGCGATGAATGCGCTCGATTGCCTCGTCGCCGTTCATGCCGGGCATGCGCCAGTCCATCAGCACCAGATCGTAAGGCTTCTCGGCAGCGGCCAGCGTAGCGAGGGCAGCCGGCCCACTGACGGCGACATCGACCTCCAGTTGAAAGAAGCGCAGCATCTCGGCCAGAATCTCGCGCGACACTTGGTTGTCATCGACCACCAGCACGCGGATGCCCTGCAACAATGGCCCGACTTGTTCGATCAGTTCGTTCCGGGGCGATTCCCGGGCGATCTTGAGCTGCACCGTGAAGCAGATCGTGGTGCCCTTGTCCGGCTGCGAGTCCTCGACCCAGATGCGTCCTCCCATCAACTCGACGAGGTTCTTGCTGATCGCGAGCCCCAGGCCCGTGCCACCGAAGCGGCGCGTGGTCGATTGATCGGCTTGGGTGAATTTCTCGAACAGTCTGGTCTGCACTTCCGGCGTCATGCCCATGCCGGAATCGCGCACACAAACCTGAATGGTGAGGTCGGTTTCGCTGGCGTTGATGCGGCGAAAGGCCAGTTCCACTTCGCCCTGCTCGGTAAACTTCACCGCGTTGCTGCACAGGTTGAGCATGACCTGCCCCAAACGCAGGGGATCGCCGATCAACAGCGGCGGAATCGACGCGTCGTAGCGAATCAGGAACTCTATGTTCCTGTGCCCGGCCTGGTAGCTGATGGAATCGGTCAACTGCTCCAGCACGGCGTCGAGCCCGAATTCGACCTGCTCGATGTCGAGCTTGCCGGCTTCTATTTTCGAGAAATCGAGGATATCGTTGATGATGCCCAGCAGCGAATGCGCCGCGCCCTGCGCCTTGGTGAGCTGCTTGTGCAGCGCGGGTGACAGCTCGTTTTTCAATGCGAGATAGAGCAAGCCGAGAATCGCATTCATCGGCGTGCGGATCTCATGGCTCATGTTGGCGAGAAAGTCGCTCTTAACCTGCGTCAGCCGCTCGGCTTCCTCCTTCGCCGCCGCCAACTCCCGCGTGCGCTCGACCACGAGCCGTTCGAGATTGGCGCGCTGCTCTTCGAGTTCCTTCGCCGTCTGCGCCAGCGCGCGGGTGCGCTGCTCCACCTTTTGGCGCAGCAGCAGGCTGGCGGCGACCGACAGCGTCAAGGTTGCGCCGAGCGCCGCAAGCAGCCAGCGCACCCAATGCGGTACCAGTACCTCGGGAGGCGCCGCCATGGCATGGTGCAGGGCATCGAAATAGATCGAGTCGGCATCGCCACGCCAGGCCGTCAGGTGTGCGTCGATGCGCTCCAGCAGATCGGCATTGCGGCCATTGGCCGTCGCGAAATACAGATTGCTCGGCAGAAAGACGATCGGCGTCTCCTGCAGCCTGTATTTGGCGCCGCTGCGCGAGGCGAAGAAGCTGTTGGTCACCACCGCATCCGCCTTCCCTGCCACTACGGCGGCATAGCCCTGGTCCAGGGATGTCACGGTCAACGGCTGGTAGGCGTAGTTGCCGCTTGCCATGATCTGGGCAAAGAAGGCCTGCTGGATACCGCCTTGCAGGATGGCGATGCGCTTGCCGGCCAGATCGGCCAGCGACATCACCTTGAGCCCCGGGGCGCTGTAGACCTGCGACCAGCTGCTGGCGACCGAAACGGAGTGAAAGTCGTAGCGCCAGTCGCGCTCGATGGAATAGGCCACATCGGGCATCAGGTCGAGTTGCCCCTGCTCCAGTTGCGCCAGGCAGTCCGCCCATTGGCACGGAACATAGCGCAACCGCCAGCCCTCGATCCGCGCCATCTCGTCCAGCAGCTCGACGAACAAGCCGGCCGGGCGTCCGTTTGCAGCCGTATAGACCTTCGGCGCGTTTTCGTAGAGCCCGACCGCAATCACCCGCGGGCCACCCGACGCTCCCGATCCCGCGGACCGTTGCCATGCGGCCACGGCGAGCACGGCGAGGACCGCGAGAATCGCAGCAGCTAGCAGGAGGCGCGACTGTTTCATGGCCAATGTTATTGTTGCCTCGTGACCGGTCGAACACTATAGCGTCATTTGAAGTTCGCCTCGCAATCACGGATCAGGTGATATTCGCCGGGCCGACGCGTGCAAGCCGTCGTTGGCGTACTGCGGGATCCCTTGCCGTGATTTCCGCATTGCATTTCTGCCATATTGAAGATGCTACTCGCGAAGCAACGATGGCGTTACACTGCGTGCATGACATTCTCTGCTCCGTCACGGAGGGGGATTGCCCGGGCCGAGTTGCAAGGTCTTCGTCCCAACAGACTTCGGAAGCCCCTACAGTGGCCTCACAGCTTGATACCACGGTCGAAGCGAGGGTCGAAAGGCTTGGCCGCTATTGCGCGCTGCTCTCCGCCATCGACCGCGAGATCATTCGTCCCCGCAGCCGCGACGCGCTGTTCGCCCGCGTCTGCCCGCTCGCCGTCGACGTCGGCGCCATGAGGATGGCCTGGATCGGCCAGGTCAGCGCCGATGGCCTCGGCATCGCGCCCGTGGCGGACACGGAAGGCACCGAATTCCGCGAGAAGGTGAACAAGCTCCATGTTGAAACGATCCGCAACGTGCTGTCCGGCCATACCGATCTGGAAACCGTGGCCGACGCAATCAATCGCGGCGCCATCTGCCGCTTTCTGACCAAGCCCTGGGAAGACGAAATGCCGCACAACCAGATCCACGAGGCCTTCCGCGTCGCACGAGGCCTGGCGCGTCTCTGAGGAAGCAAGACGCCATGTCCGTCCATGACCGCGCATTCGTGCCGACGACCCGGCACTGGGTCCTCGTCACGCTCTGCCTGCTCCTTCTGCTGGCAACGGGTTTGTACCGCACCCACGCCGTCCTGTACGAGCACGCGCGGAACATGGCGCAGCAAACGCTGTACTCGGTCGGGTCGACCAAAGGCA
>DAIOGL010000302.1:0-3508 GCA_036745235.1 Sulfuritalea sp. | reverse complement strand
GTCAAGCCGATCGACGACGTGCGCGCCACCGCCTGGTATCGCAAGGAAATGATCCACAACATCACCAAGAGGATACTCAGCCATGTCGCTCAAGCATGACATCGAATTCACCCTGAACGGCGTCAAGCGGCGCGTCGCGGTGGACGTCACCATGAATGCCCTCGCCATGCTGCGCGACGTCATCGGCCTCACCGGGACCAAGTACGGCTGCGGCGAAGGCGAATGCGGCGCCTGCACCATCCAGGTCGATGGCGTCTCGCTGAATTCCTGCCTGATGTTCGCCGTCGACTGCGACGGACGCAATGTCACCACGATCGAGGGACTGGCCAACGACGGCAGGGCCGACGCCCTGCTTGATGCCTTCGTCGAACACGGCGCGGTGCAGTGCGGCTTCTGCACCCCCGGCATGGTGATGCAGGCCGATCATCTGCTGCACAAGCATCCGCACCCCGACGAAGCTTGCGTCAAGCGCGGCATCGAGGGCAACCTGTGCCGCTGCACCGGCTACAAGAAGATCGTCGACGCCATCGTCGCCGCCGACGGCGCGTAAAGACAAGGACAAAACCATGAGCGTTGCAGAGAAGAAGCCCAGAATCATCCAGCCCGAGACGCTGATCGGCAAGCGCATCCAGAAGATGGATGCGCCCGAGAAGGCCAGCGGCCGGACGCGCTACATCCACGACATCAACCTGTCGGGGCAACTCTACGGAAAGATCCTGCGTTCGGCGCGAATCCATGCCCTGATCAAGTCGATCGATACCTCCGCCGCAAGGGCATTGCCCGGGGTGCACGTGGTGATCACCGCCGCCGACATTCCCGACCAGCGCCCGATCGGCGTCGCCAAGGACCACTTCCCGCTGAAGGTCGGACGGGTCCGCAGCGAGCGCGACGAAATCGCGGCCGTGGCCGCCGAGTCCGAAGAAATCGCCGAGGCCGCCCTGAAACTGATCAAGGTCGAGTACGAAGACCTGCCGGTGATCGGCAATCCGGAAGACGCCATCAAGCCCGGCGCGCCCCTGATCCACCCCGAGCCGCACGGCGCCGACGGCAGCCATGAGCATCTCAAGCAGGGCATGTCGATCGCCCACAAGGGCAAGCCGGACAACATCGCGATGCGCTTCGACTACGCGCATGGCGACGTGGTCCAGGGCGAAGCCGAATCGGACGTGGTGATCGAGGACACCTTCCGCCTGCATTACGTCACCCATTGCTGCATGGGCGTCTCCGGCATGATCGCCGAGTTCGATGCCTCGGGAAACCTGCTGATGTACTCGAACACCCAGGTGCCCTTCCTGCACAAGCGGGAATTTGCCGAATACCTGAACATGGACCCGGCGCGGATCCGCATCATCCAGCCGCCGATCGGCGGCGGCTTCGGCTCCAAGCTGGACATTTACCCCTTCGAAGTGATCTGTCTGTATCTGGCCCGCGCCGCCAAGCGGCCGGTGAAAATGCTGTTCACCCGCGAAGAGGAGTTCCTCGCCTCGCCGACGCGACAGCCTGTGCTGCTCACCTTGCGCTCGGGCTGCAAGAAGGACGGCACGCTGACCTTCCGCCAGGTGCATACCCTGCACGACAACGGCGCCTACACGTCCTGGGGCGCGACGACGCCATTCGTCATGATGCAGACCTTCTCCTCGCTCTACCGCGTGCCGCATTGCGACTATCACACGGCGGCGGTGTACACCAACAATCCCTATGCCGGCTCGTTCCGCGGCTACGGCAACCTGCAGGCCACCTTCGCCATCGAACAGCACATGGACATGCTGGCCGAAAAGATCGGCATGGACCCGCTGGACTTCCGCATGAAGAACGCCCAGGACGCGGGCGAGGTCACCGGCCAGGGCATGAGCTTCAAGAGTTGCGGCTTCAAGGAATGCATCACGACTGCCGCATCCCGCAGCGATTTCTCGCGCAAGTTCAAGGAGAACGCGGCCAATCAGGCCAAGCCGGGCAACCTCAAGCGCGGCATCGGCATGGCCTC
Organism: Sulfuritalea sp.; assembly: GCA_036745235.1. Lineage (GTDB taxonomy): Bacteria > Pseudomonadota > Gammaproteobacteria > Burkholderiales > Rhodocyclaceae > Sulfuritalea. The sequence goes on along the minus strand of DAIOGL010000302.1, from coordinate 1,524 downwards.
CATGCTGCACGTCGGCGGCGGCGCCAAGATCTACCCGTCGGACGGCTGCGGCACCATCCTCAAGATGGACGACTTCGCCAACGTGACCCTGATCACCGGCGCCTCCGAAATCGGCCAGGGTTCGGAGACCGTGCTGTCGCAACTGGTCTGCGAGGAACTCGGCCTGCCCATCTCGGCCGTGACCGTGGTCAATAACGACACGGCCATCACTCCCTGGGACGTCGGCGTGCACGCCAGCCGCACCACCTTCATCGCAGGCAACTCGGCCATCGGCGCAGCGAGGAAGGCCAAGTCCAAGATCCTCGCCGTGGCCGCGAAGAAGTATGAAGTTGCCGAGAGCGACCTCGACCTGCGCGGCGGCTTCGTCATCAAGGCCGACAGCGGCGAAGCCATCGTCGAGCTGTCCAAGCTGCTGCGCAACCTGCATTTCCAGGACAAGGCCGAGTTGGTCATGACCACCTTCTACTACGAGCCGCCCAGCGTGCATCAGGACAAGGGATTCAAGGGCGACGTATCGGCCGCCTATGCATGGGGCACCCAAGTGGTTGAAGTCGAAATCGATACCGACACCGGATTCACCAGGCTGGTCAAGGTCACCGGGGCGCACGATGTAGGCCGGGTGCTGAACCGGCTGGGGATCGAGGGCCAGATCGAGGGCGGCGTTGTCATGGGCCAGGGCTATGCGTTTACCGAAGACCTGATGATCGAAAACGGCGTCATGAAGAACCCGAATTTCCGCGACTACAAGCTGGTCACGGCGCCGGAGATTCCCGAAATGGACATCGCCTTCATCGAATCGATGGACGGCGAAGGACCGCAGGGCGCCAAGGGCGTCGGCGAGGCGCCGTCGATCTGCATGGCCGCCGCCGCCGCCAATGCGATCGCCAACGCCACCGGCGTGCGGATGTTCGAACTGCCCTTCACGCCGGAAAAGGTTTACCGCGCCCTCCACGGCCAGACGCCGAAGCTGTACTGGAAGCCCTGGAAGGCCGAGTGATGACCACTCTTACCCGCTTCCCCGCCGCCAGGCCGGGGCTGACTGGTCACCTCCCCCGCCCGGCCAGGCAGCCTGGGAGTGGGTGCCCCCAATTCGTGCAAGGTACGGCGTCGTGAGACGCCGTACCGTCCTGGCGATGGAACAGGCCCTGTCGCTGCCGTATGCGACGCTGCGCTTCGCCCAGCTGGGCTGGCGCGTGATCCGCATCGAGTCGACGCCGAGCGGCGAAGGCCTGCCCGGCGACCCGAACCGCTACATCGGCGGCAAGGTCGTCGATGACGACCGCCGCAGCTACTTCATCGCGCCCAACGTCGGCAAGGAAGCGATCGCGATCAACCTGAAGGAGCCGCAGGGCCAGGAGCTGCTGAAACGCCTGATTCGCGAGCTCGATGTCGACGTCTTCTGCTGCAATACCGTGCCCAAGCGCTACAAGCAACTGGGTATCGACTACGAGAGCCTTGCGGCGGTGAAGCCGGACCTGATCTGGGCCGGCATCTCGGCCATGGGACCCGAGTACCCGGATGCGC
>DAIOGL010000301.1:0-3527 GCA_036745235.1 Sulfuritalea sp. | reverse complement strand
CGAACGCTTTTACCCGGCTTGATGCATAATTGACACCTGAAGCAGACTCGTAAAGAGCGCCAAAACAGCAGTTTTCTCCCGGAGGAGATATCGGGTGTTGCAGCTCCTGCAATTGATCGTTAGCGGAGCAGCGATCGGTTGCATCTATGCACTGATTGCGCTCGGCTTCGTGCTCATCTACAAGGCGACGGAAACCGTCAATTTCGCCCAGGGCGATTTGATGATGATCGGCGGCTTCATCGGCCTCACCGCCATGACGGTGGCCGGCTTGCCCTTCTGGCTGGCGTTTCTGCTCACCATCGTCGCCATGGCGCTGTTCGGCATGGGCACCGAGCGCCTCGTGCTGCGTCCCCTGCTCGGCCAGCCGGCCTTCACCATGGTGATGATGACCATCGGCCTCGGCTACCTGGCGCGCGGCGTGGTGACCATGATCCCTTACTGGGGCACCGAGACCCATACCCTGCCGGTGCCCTACAAGGACGAGGTGATCTGGCTCGGCGGTGAAGGCACCGGGCTCGTGGTCTCGGTGGAGCATCTGGTCATCATCGTCGCCACGGTCGCCCTGGTCGCGCTGCTGTATGCCTTCTTTCGCTACACGCGTCTGGGTATCGCCATGCAGGCGACCTCGCAGAACCAGCTCGCCGCCTTCTACATGGGCATTCCGGTGCGCCGCGTGAACATGCTGATCTGGGGCCTGTCGTCAGCCATCTGCGGCGTGGCCGGCCTGCTGCTGGCACCGATCACCTTCGTCCATGCCAACATGGGTTTCGTCGGGCTCAAGGCCTTCCCGGCCGCGGTGGTAGGCGGCTTCGGCAGCATTCCCGGCGCGCTGGTCGGCGGCCTCATCATCGGCATCGTCGAGTCGCTCGCCGGCTTCTACCTGCCCGAGGGCTTCAAGGACATCGCCGCCTACGTGGTGGTGCTGATCATGCTGGTAGTCAAGCCGAACGGCCTGTTCGGCGACAACCTGACGAAGAAGGTCTGAGCCCGAATGCATTTCATCTTCAAGACGCGCTACGAACAGGACATCAATCTGTTTCGTCATGGCGGACAGATTTTCTGGTACGCCGCGCTGGCGCTCGCGTTGTTGTGCGCACCCTGGCTGCTTTCCGAATACACGCTGTCGCAGATCACCTTCATCGGCATCTATGCCATCGTATGTCTCGGCCTGATGCTGCTGGCTGGCTTTACCGGGCAAGTCTCGCTGGGACATGCCGGCTTTCTCGCCATGGGCGCCTATACGGAAGCCTATTTGCAGGCCAACGGCTGGCCTTTCATGATCTCGCTGCCCATGTCGGCGCTGGTGGCCGGGATCACCGGCATCATGATCGGCCTGCCGGCGCTGCGGGTAAAGGGCATGTACCTGTCGATCGCCACGCTGGCCTTTGGCTTCATTCTGGAGCAGGTGGTGGTGAGCGCCGAACACATTACGGGCGGCAACGCCGGGCGCCAGGTCGAAAAGCTGATAATCGCCGGCATCGATTTCGACGACGGAACGAACTTCTACTATCTCGTCACCGTGATTGCCGTGATCTGCGTGCTGGGCGTGCTCAACCTGCTGCGCAGCCCTACGGGCCGCGCCTTCGTCGCGATCCGCGATTCCGAGGTGTCGGCACAGAGCATGGGCATCAACCTGGCCCACTACAAGACCGTCGCCTTCGCCCTGTCGGCGGCGCTGGCCGGCATTGCCGGAGCGCTCTATGCGCACAAGATCCGCATCATCACGCCCGACCAGTTCGGTTTTCTGCAGTCGATCGAACTGCTCATGATGGTGGTCATCGGCGGCCTCGGCTCGATCCAGGGCGCGATTTTCGGCCCGGCCTTCTGGTTCGTGGTGCAGCAGCTGATCGTGACCGGCAAGGACTGGCTGCCTCCCGAACTGGGTCAGCAGACCGGGTTGCAGCCGACGATTTTCGGCATCATCCTGATCGCCATCGTGCTGTTCGAGCCGATGGGCCTGTATGGGCGCTGGCTGAAGTTCCGCACCTTCCTCGAGATATTTCCCTTCTATCGCAAGGGCATGTTCAAGCGGCAGAAGAGCTACATGAAATCGGAGAGGCTGAAATGACGGCGCCGATGCTGCAGGCCGTCAATCTGTCGGTGCAGTTCGGCGGCCTCAGGGCGGTGAACGATGTCTCCTTCGATGTCTGGCCCAATGAAGTGTTCTCCCTGATCGGCCCCAACGGCGCCGGCAAGACGACGATCTTCAACCTGATCTCCGCGCTCTACCGGCCGACCTCGGGCGAAGTGCGCTTCGAGGGCGAAGTGATTTCGCGCATGCCGCCGCACGTCGTCGCGAGGCACGGCATTGCCCGCACCTTCCAGAACATCGAGCTGTTCGAGCATGCCACCGTGTTGCAGAACCTGCTGGTCGGCCGCCACTGCCATCGCCACACCGGCTGGTGGCAGGACATGCTGTTCACCGGCTCGGTGCGCCGCGCGGAACTGGAATTCCGCCGCCAGGTCGAGGAGGTTATCGAGTTCCTCGACCTGCAGCACTATCGCGACAGCCTGGTGGTTGGCCTGCCGTACGGCGTGCGCAAGGTGGTCGAACTGGCGCGGGCCCTGTCGATGCGGCCGCGCCTGCTGCTGCTGGATGAACCTTCGTCGGGTCTCAATACCGAGGAGACCGAGGACATGGGCTTCTGGATCGAGGACATCAAGCATGACTTGGGCATTACGGTGATCATGGTCGAACATGACATGGGGCTGGTGTCGCGGGTTTCCGACCGCGTCCTGGCGCTGAACCTGGGCGAAGTCCTGACGCTCGGCACGCCCGAGGAGGTGCAGGCACACCCGGGCGTGATCGAGGCCTACCTGGGAGGAGCGGATGACGACCTACCCCCCATCCCCCTCCCCAGGGAAGGGGGTGACCACGGTTCGCAGGCTGCACCTGCTCAGGTTGATGGCGGTCGAGGCTTGGGGCGGCCCGGCGGTGCGACATGATGTCTGAAACGCCGTCGCCTATCCTCCAGCTCAGCAACGTCGAAGCCGCCTACGGGGCAGTGAAGGCCATCCGCGGCGTGTCGCTGACCGTGGCGCCGGGCTCGATCGTGACCGTGCTCGGCTCCAATGGCGCCGGCAAGACGACCATCCTGAAAACCATTTCCGGAATCCTCGATCCGCAGAAGGGCAGCATCCTCTTCAGGAACGACAAGCTCGAAGGCCGCGATCCGGCGTGGATCGTGCGGCAGGGGCTGGTGCATGTGCCCGAAGGCCGCGAAATCTTCCCGCTGCTGACGGTGCGCGAGAACCTGCTGATGGGCGCCTACACGCGGCCTGCCGCCGACCGGGACGCCGTGGCCAAGGACATCGAGGACGTCTTCGCCTATTTCCCGATTCTCAAGGAGCGGACCCATCAGCCGGCCGGACAACTCTCCGGGGGCCAGCAGCAGATGCTTTCGATCAGCCGTGCGCTGCTGGCAAAGCCGACCGTGATGCTGCTCGACGAACCGAGCCTGGGTTTGTCCCCCAAGCTGACCAGGGAAATCTTCGAGATCATCGTGCGCATCAACCGCGAGCGCGGG
>DAIOGL010000300.1:0-3527 GCA_036745235.1 Sulfuritalea sp. | reverse complement strand
TAGGCCCCGCGCACGACCGAGGAGGGGCCGACCGTCCCGGTGTAGTAATGCTCCATGGCCGCCAGGGCGGCATGATCGCCATCGACGATCAGGTCGGCCAGCACCGGCCGCGGCTGTGGATAAAAGGCTTTCCACGGGTCTTTGGTGCCGACCATGTCGGCCGCGGCGATCCCGAACACCTGCTCGCAGGCGCGATTCCACTGGGTAACGCGATGTTCGGCGTCGATGACGAAAGTCGGGATCGGCGTACCGTCGACAATCTGGGCCAGGGTGCGCTTGGCCTGATCCTGTCCCAGCTCGGCATGACGGCGTTCGGTGATGTCCTGCACCGTGCCGACATAGCGCAGGATGTTTCCCGCCGCATCCAGAATCCGTTCGACGCGTCCATGCGCCCAGCGGACCTCGCCACCAACCAGGATGCGATGCTCGATCGCCGCCGCCGCGCCTTTGAACGCCGCGCGGCGGTATTGGCGCACCGCATCCCGATCGTCGGGATGAACGATCTGCTCCAAAAAATCATCGAGGCTCAAGCTGGAGCCTTCCGGCAAACCTATGATGCGCAGCGCCTCCGGCGACCAGCGCATCTCGTTGCTGTTGAAGTCCAGCACCCAGCTGCCCACCTGGGCGACGGCCAGGGCGCGATTGAGATCCTCGTCCCTGGCCGCGACGGCAGCGGCGGTTTCCTGCAATCGGCTCAGCAGGCTCAGGCCTCGCTGCCGATCCCCGCCGTCGCGGTCGAGCTCGTCACGCAAGGCTTCGAGCTGTTCCTGCAATTCACCGATGGCGCGCATCTTCATCGCCCGAACTTTCAGAATCCGACGGCCAGTGCAATCGAATTGAACGCGGGCATCGAAGAGCAGACCTGCCGATGGCAGGCTGACCTGTCCGGATGCAAGATTGTGACCAACTCTGCCATCTCCTGTTTCCCGATCATCGTCGGGTATGGTTTTATCGCAGCGGATGCATGGTCGACGTAATCGACTCCCCGCCTCCGGCGCAGCGGCTTCTGCCCCTGCTCCACCCTAACCAAAGGCATACGCCCACGAGGACATATCTTACGCGGGATGGCCCGGCAAGGCACGAGAACGATTGCATCTCCCGCCTGGCAGTCTCATGATCCATCCGCAGATGCGCGCAGAAACCGGCGCTGGCAGTATGGCGCTCAGCGCTGCCGCCGCGCCTCGCGCCAACCGATGGCGACCAGCGCCAGCGTGCTGAAAATGCCGCCGGCGATAAATGTAAATGCCGCACCGAAACTGTCCCAGAGCAGGCCGGCCAGCGCGCTCGCGACCAGCAGCGCGATGCCGCTGGCGAGGTTGAAGAAGCCATAGGCGGTGCCGCGCAGATCCGCCGGCGCGACATCGGCGATCATCGCCGCCAGCAGTCCCTGCGTCATGCCCATGTGCAGGCCCCAGAGCACGACGCCGAGCCACACCGCGAGCCAGTGACCGTCGTACGCCAGTGCGGCATCGGCAGCGATCAGCACCACCAGTCCCGCGGCCAGCAACTTCGCGTGGCTCATCGAATCCGCCAGCTTGCCCAGCGGGTAGGCGCTGGCGGCATAGACCACGTTCATCGCGATCAGCACCAGCGGCGTCAAGGCCAGCGGCAAACCGCCCTGCGCCGCGCGCAACACCAGAAAGGCCTCGGAAAAGCGCGCCAGGGTGAACACCGCGCCGATGCCCACCACCCACCAGTAGGCGACGGGCAGCCGGCGCAGATTCTCGCGGCGAATGGGATTGACGCGCGCGCCTTCCGCTTTCCGCTCCGGCTCCTGAACGCCGAAGATCAGCAGCGCCACGGCGAGAAAGGCCGGAATCACCGCCACCCAGAACACCGCGCGGAAGTCGTTCGCCCACAGCAGCATCAGGCCCATCGCCAGCAGCGGGCCAAGGAAGGCGCCGACAGTGTCGAGCGACTGGCGCAGGCCGAAGGCCGCACCGCGCATTTGCGGCGGCGCGATGTCCGCCACCAGCGCATCGCGCGGCGCACCGCGGATGCCCTTGCCGACGCGATCCATCAGCCGCGCGGCAACCACCAGACCGGCGCCGCCAGCAAGCGCGAACAGCGGCTTGGACAGCGCGCCGAGGCCGTAGCCGAGCACCGCCAGCGGCTTGCGCCTGCCCCACCAGTCGGACAGCACGCCGGAGAAGACCTTGACGATCAGCGCCGTCGCTTCCGCCGCGCCCTCGATCAGGCCGATGCTCAAAGCCGAGATGCCGAGCGCGGTGAACATGAACACCGGCAGCAGGCTGTGGATCAGTTCCGACGAAACATCCATCAGCAGGCTGACGAAGCCCAGCGCCCAGATGGCGGGCGGCATGCGCAGATTTGGTGCAGCGGGATTCATGCGGCCATTCTGCATGATATTGCAGCGGGCTCGCGCAGCGCCATTCGGGCTCGAAGCGAAGCCGTGCGCCGGAAGATCCGCAGGGTGCCGCGCTGCCGATGTGTCGCCTTACCTCATGCGCTCACCCAGCACCGCCTGCACATCAGCCGTGGTCCACTTGCCGCGTACGCCGGTCGGCGCGCCTTCGATCGCCGGGAAATTGACGAACTCCATGGCAGTGCCGTCCTTGCGCTTCTGCCGGTACTGGCCGTCGATCAGGATCACGATCGGGATGTGGCCGTCGAGTCCGGCCGCTGCGAGTCGTTTCTCGCCCTGCGGGCTTTCGACGTCGACTTCGACGACCTTCAACTTGCCGCCCTGTGCCGCGAGCCAGTTGCGCAGCGGCGCCAAGGCCATCTTCACCGGCGGGTGCGCCATGGCGAGAATCTCCACGGTCGGCGGTGCGGCCAGCGCACTGCCTGCGGCGAGTGTCACGGCGGACGCGGCCAGGGCCGCGAGGAGATTCCTGCGCATGTTCATTGTCGTTCCCTTAATTGCAGTTGTTGTGCAGCTTCCACATTTCGGCATGGCCCATGGCCACGGCCCAATCAGGCGGCGTGCATTTTCCGGCGTTGGCTGATGCAGACGCAGCGGGCGCCGCCGCGACGGGCGTTTCGACGGCGGGAAACCAGCCCTGGCCGACGAAGCCGACCAGGGCGAGAAACACCACCACGATTGCCGTGCCGCCAGCGCCGACTTTCTGGCTGGCGTGCGGGGTGAAGACTTCACAAACGCCTCCGGGGCAATGTTGCGCCTGCTCGCGCGAGAAGGCGTTGTAGATCTTGCAGGCCAGGCAGATGCCGAAGGCGCTCTCGAAGAACATCAGCGTCAGGCAGGTGGCGCAGACGATCAGGTTGATAGGGCCGATCACGTCGTTGAGCACGATGAGGTAGAACATGGCCGCGGCCAACGTCCAGCCCACCGCCCAGGCGAAGCGCTTCTGCGGCGCGCCAGTCCATTCCGGAACTTGATTCTTCACGGCGAGCCGGCCGAGGATCATGCTCGGCGAATACCTCGGATTGATGAAAATTCGGATGGTGAAGTCGATCAGGAAGGCGACCACGAAGATCTTCGTCAGGCGGAAATTGCCCATCAGCCACGAGTTCAGAAACGACACCAGGGCGAAGAGGAACAGGAT
>DAIOGL010000299.1:1863-3563 GCA_036745235.1 Sulfuritalea sp. | reverse complement strand
ATGCTGCTGCTCACGCTTGCCGGCATCCAGTTCGCGCACATCCTCGATTTCATGATCATGATGCCGCTCGGCCCGATCCTGATGCGGGAACTGGGCGTCGGCACCCACGAGTTCGGCCTGCTGGTATCGGCCTACACCTTCACCGCCGCATTCACGGGCGTGCTGGCGGCGGCTTTCGTCGATCGCTTCGAGCGCAAGCGCCTGCTGCTGACGATGTTCGGCCTGTTCGCCCTGGCCACGCTGGCCTGCGGACTGGCGCCCGGCTACTGGACCCTGCTGGCGGCGCGCGGTACGGCCGGCGCGTTCGGCGGCGTACTCGGGTCGATGGTGCAAACCATGGTTGGCGACCTGATTCCGTTCGAGCGACGCGGCCGCGCCAGCGGCACCATCATGTCGGCATTTTCCCTGTCGACCGTGGCGGGGGTCCCGCTGTCGCTCTACCTCGCCAACCATTTCGGCTGGCGCTTTCCCTTCGTTTTCATCGCCGTGCTGGCCTGCGCCTTCCTGCTGCTCGGCTGGAAGATGCTGCCGGTGCTGCGCGGCCACCTGCCGAGCGCCATCGTCAGCGAGACCGAGCGTGCGCATCCGCTGGCGGCCATGCTCGACGTGCTGCGCGACGCCAACCATCTGCGGGCCCTGCTGTTCATGGCGCTGATCATGTTCTCCGGTTTCAGCGTGATTCCCTACATCACCATCTATGTCACGGCGAATATCGGCATCCGGCAGGAGGACATCCCGCTGATCTATCTGGCCGGGGGCTGCGCCACCTTCTTCACCTCGCGCCTGATCGGCCGGCTGGCCGACGCCCACGGCAAGATCCGGGTCTACCGCTGGATGGCGCTGTGTTCGATGGTGCCGCTGTTTGCGCAGACGCATCTGGGGCCGATACCGCTGTGGCTGATGATCATCTGGTCGACGCTGTTCTTCATTTTCGTGCCGGGCCGCATGGTGCCGGTGATGGCCATCGTCACGTCCGCCGTGCAACCGCGCCTGCGCGGAACCTTCCTGTCGATGAACGGCGCCGTGCAGCAACTGGCTGCGGGGGCCGCGTCGTACATCGGGGGCGTGATGATCACGGCCGATGCGTCGGGCCATATCGTCGGCTACGGCATGGTCGGCTGGATGGCGATTGGCGCCACGCTGACTGCCATGGCTTTCGTCGGCCAGATCGACATGCATACGGGACTGCCGCCCGGCGGCCGCAAAGCCTGATGCCGGCCCGTCGTGCCGTGGCGCGGCGCAGCCTATTGCAGCGGGTGCCCGCGTAGCGGCAGGCGCAGATCGACGGTGCTGATGTCCGCTCCGGCCGTCACCTCGAACTCCAGGTCCTGGGCCAGATGGATCATGCGCAGATTGCCGGTCATGGTCTCGCCGCGCAATTCGGCGGTGCCGCGCTTGCGCAGATAGTCGATCATGCTCTCCAGCAGCAGCCGTCCGAGTCCCTTGCCCTTGAGCTCGGAACGCACGACGATCGCGAATTCGGCCACGAGGTTGTCCGGATCGGCCACGGCCCGCACTTCACCGAGCGAATGCTCGACGCCGTCGCTGCCGCGCTCGATCGCCACCAGCGACATCTCGCGGTCGTAGTCGATCTGCGTGAAGCGCGCAAGCTGGGAACGCGGCAGCTTGCGCATGGTGCCGAAAAAGCGCATGCGCGAATCCTCGGCTTCCAGCGAGCAGAGCAGGTCGTTGAGCGTGGT
>DAIOGL010000299.1:0-1763 GCA_036745235.1 Sulfuritalea sp. | reverse complement strand
CCGGCGGCCTCCCCGGCAAAACGGCTGCGCACAACGAGATCGTGCGCCAGCGCCAGGTTGAGCGGCGGCAGTGCGACGACCAGGCCGCCCGGGCGGGCGTCTGCAGCCGAGGCCGGACCGAGGAAGATCACCGGACCGAAAACCGGATCCTCGGCGACGCCGAGACGCAGTGCCGCGGTGCCGCTGCGCGCGGCATCGGGCCGCAGCCGGTAGCCGCTGATGCGGGCGCCGGGGTGCTCCGCACGCGCACGATTGCGCAGCTCGCGCGCCGCAATGCGAATGTCCGCCGGCGAGCGCATTCCGGCGGCCACCGGTCCCCGCTCCGCGGTGTTGCCGAGCACCAGGCCGAGCTCGATCGGATAGCCGATTTCATCGGCGCAGCGCAGCGCGGCGTCGATGCTGCCGGCCAGCGGATACTCGGCGCTGCCTATGCCATAGGCCTGCAGCAGGTGTCGCGCCTGACGCGGCGGCAGCGTCGCGGCCCCGGCCGCGAGCGCCTCGGCGACGGCACCGCGGGCGGCGTCGCTGTCCGGTGTGAAATCCTCGGCGACCGACGGCGGCATCTGCGCCAGAAGTTCGCGGTTGCGTTCGTAATCGACGATGCCGAGAAAGATCGCGATGGCCTTTTCCGGCGAATCGTGGCTCAGCACGCCATGCGCCGCGGCAATCTGTTGCGCCTCCAGCATGGCGTTGCCGCCGACCCAGCAGGTGAATACGTTGCGTTCCGTGTGCTGCCGGGCCACCTCGCAGATTGCCGTGGCGACCTCGGCCCCCGGCGCGAAGGGCGAGGGCGAATAGACCGTCAGCACGGCGTCGGTGGCCCGGTCGGCGAGCACCGTGGCGAGCGTCGCCGCCCAGGTCGCCGGGCTGATGTCGGCCGGCAGTGCGAGCGGATTGCCGAGCGGCGAGCCGGGCGGCAGGAGTTCGTCGAGCCGCTTCAAGGTTTCCGCGGACAGCGTCGCCAGGCGGCCGCCGGAACGCAGCAGCGCATCGGCGGCCATGCGGCCGAGGCCGTGGCCGTTGGACAGGATGCTGAGCTGCTCGCCGCGCATCGGACGCACCCGTGCCATCGCCTCGGCGGCATCGAACAGGTCCTCCAGCGTATCGATGCGAACCCAGCCGGCGCGGCGCAAGGCCGCCTGGTAGACCTCGTCGGCGGTGAACGGACAATCCGGCTGTACAACGCGATCGACGCGTCCGCCGCGGATGGCGACGACCGGTTTGTTGCGCGCCGCGGCACGTGCCGCCGACATGAACTTGCGGCCGGCCGCAATCGTGTCGAACTGCACCAGGATGGCCTCGGTGTCGGCGTCGGCGGCAAGCCAGTCGAGCACGTCGGCGAGATCGACATCGACGCTGGCGCCCAGATGCAGCACCGCCGAGAGGCCGATGCCCTTGCTGCAGGCGCGGTCCAGCACCGCGGCGGCGACGGCCGCCGACTGTGCGACCACGGCGATCTTGCCCGGCGCCGCGGTGCCGCTGGCGACGCTGGCGTTGAGTCCGCTGGCGGGAACCACCAGGCCCCCGCTGCCCGGTCCGAGCACGCGCATCATCCAGGGCCGCGCCGCGTCGAGGATTGCCTTGCGCACCTCCTGCACCTGGCCGGCGTTCATCCGCGTGCGCAGCGACGGCCCGACGATGACGGCGCGGGTGCCGCGGGCGCCGAGCTGGGAAATTATCTGCGGGACGTCGCCCAGTGCTGCGCAGACGACGGCCAGATCGGGTGCCGCCTCGAGCTTGTCGATGTGCACGTGGGCGGCGAT
>DAIOGL010000298.1:0-3567 GCA_036745235.1 Sulfuritalea sp. | reverse complement strand
AACCGGGGGCCGCGAGATCCTGCTCAAGCTCGAACTCGGCAAGGCCGGCGGCTGACGGCGCAGCGTACCAATCCCTCTGAAACAGACACTCTCGCCATGGCTACCCTGACCCTGCATCCCGGCAAGGAAAAATCCGTCCGCCGCCGTCATCCCTGGCTGTTCTCCGGCGCGGTTGCGGAACTCGACGGCCGTGCCCGGCCCGGCGATACGGTCGATGTCGTTTCCAGCGACGGCCGGCCGCTGGCACGCGCGGCGTGGAGCCCCGCCTCGCAGATTCGCGCGCGGATCTGGAGCTTCGATATCGACGAGAGCATCGACCACGCCTTCTTCAAGCGTCGCGTCGCGGCCGCCGTGGCGCGCCGCAGTGCCCTGCCGGAACTCGCCGGGCAGCAGGGCCTGCGCCTGATCCATGCCGAATCGGACGGCCTGCCGGGCGTCATCGCCGATCGCTATGGCGACACCGTGGTGGTGCAGCTGACCGCGGCGGGCGCCGACAAGTGGCGTGCCGCCATCGCCGACTCTCTGCTGAAGGCGACCGGCTGCGCGCGCATCTACGAACGCTCGGACGTCGAGGCGCGCAGCCTCGAAGGTCTGCAACCCGTCACCGGCTGGCTGCATGGTGCCGCGTCCGCCGACGAACTGGTGATCGAGGAAAACGGCGCGCACATGACGGTCGACATCGTCGGCGGCCACAAGACCGGCTTCTACCTCGACCAGCGCGAGAACCGCCGCCGCGTTGCCGAGTTGTCGCGCGGTCGCCGCGTGCTCAACTGCTTCTGCTACACGGCCGGCTTTTCGCTGCAGGCGCTGGCGGGCGGCGCGCGCGAAGTGGTGTCGATGGACAGCTCCGGCCCGGCGCTGGAGACGGCGCGGCGCAACCTCGCGCTCAATCCGCAGCTCGACGCCGCGCGTGCGATCTGGCTCGAGGCAGACGTCTTCGCCGAGCTGCGCAACATGCGCGGCGCCGGCGAGATCTACGATTTGATCGTGCTCGACCCGCCCAAGTTCGCTCACACGGCGGCCCATGCCGAGCGCGCCGCGCGGGCCTACAAGGAAATCAACCTGAGCGCCTTGCGCCTGCTGGCGCCGGGCGGCCTGCTGATGACCTATTCGTGTTCCGGCGGCGTTCCGGCCGAGCTGTTCCAGAAGATAGTCGCCGGCGCGGCGCTCGACGCCGGGCGCACCGCGCGCATCGTGCAGCGCCTGCAGGGCGCTGCCGATCATCCGGTCGATCTGGCCTTCCCCGAAGGCGACTACCTGAAGGGCCTGCTGCTGCAGGTTGATTGATGTCACGCAATATGTTCTGATACGCGCCCCATGCGCCGTGTCCTCCGTCCGTTCCTTGCTCTGCTCGTCTCGCTGCTGCTCGTCAGCGGCCAGCAGGCTGCGCTCGCGCATATGGTGGGCCACGCGGCGGGACCTTCCGCGGTGCAGGTCGCGCAAGGGGAAGACGCCGATCACAATGCGGCGCTGACGCTTTCGCACGTCTGCACCACCTGCATCGCCTTTGCCGGCGTCGACGCCACGCCTCCTGCATCGCTGTTGCCGCTGGCACTGGTCGCGGATCGGTCAGCATCGCCTGCCGTCGCCGTACCGCCGGCGCCGACTGTGCGCTTCAGTGCGGCATTCCGCAGCCGCGCTCCGCCCCTGCTCTAAAGCACCCTGACGTTTTGCTGCGCCACCGGTCTGTCGCCGGGCGGCGCTCCATGTCATTTGCTCTGGAGCAATCATGAATCGAATTTCAGTTTCCATGCTGGCCGCCTGCGGCGTGCTGGCGAGCTTCCCGGCCGCGGCGGCCGACCCCGACCTGCAGGCCCTGCGCGAGGAAATCGCGCAGATGAAACATAGCTACGAGCAGCGTATCAATGCGCTGGAAAAGCGCTTGGCCGGCGCCGAAGCATCGGCGAGCGCGGCGGTGCCTGCATCGGCACGTACCGCACCGGGCGCCAGCGCGCGGGGCGCCGCGAGCGGCTTCAATCCCGAGGTCTCGCTGATCCTGCAGGGTGCCATGACGAAATCGCAGCGCGAGCCCGCGACGTGGACCCTGCAAGGCTTCGTTCCGGCCGGCGAGCCGGAGGAGGTGGGTCCGCCGCGGCGCAAGGGATTGTCCCTGCGCGAAAGCGAACTGGTCCTCTCGGCCAACGTCGATCCGAATTTCCGTGGACACCTGAACCTCTCGCTCGCGCCGGAAAACACCATTGCGGTCGAGGAGGCCTGGTTCCAGACACTGGGACTCGGCAGCGGGCTGACGCTCAAGGGCGGCCGCTTCCTGTCGGGCATCGGCTACCAGAACGAGCAGCATCCGCACACCTGGGATTTTGCCGATGCGCCGCTGGCCTATGCGGCCTTCTTCGGCAACCGGCTGACGGCGGAAGGCTTGCAGCTGAAATGGCTGGCGCCGACCGACGCCTGGATCGAACTCGGTCTCGAGGCAGGCCGCGACAGCGCCTTTCCCGGCAGCGACCGCAACAAGAACGGCTCGGCGCTGGGCGCGGTGTTCGCCCGTACCGGCGGCGATGTCGGCGTCTCCGGCAGCTGGCGCGCGGGATTGTCGGCGGTCGGCACGCGGCCGGCCGAGCGCGGTTTCGCGCAGACCGACACCACGGGCAACGCCAACACGGTGGCCTTTTCCGGCAACAGCCGTACCGTCGGCGCCGACTTCGTCTGGAAATGGGCGCCCAACGGCAATCCGAGTGAACGTAACTTCAAGCTGCAGGCCGAGGCCTTCCGCCGCGTCGAGAGCGGCGACCTGTCGTGTGTCGATGCGGCCGGCGCCGGCGCGGGCAGATGCGGCGCGCGCCTTGCCGGCACCTACGACGCTACGCAGAGCGGCTTCTACGTGCAGGGCGTGTATCAGTTCATGCCGCATTGGCGCGCAGGCTATCGCTACGACCGGCTCGACTCCGGCAACGCCGCGATCGGCCTGGTCAGCGGCGGGGCGCTCGCTGCGGCCGACCTGCCGCAATTCGCGGCATGGAAGCCGCGCCGCGACACGGTGATGATCGACTACGCCTCGTCCGAATTCGCCCGCCTGCGCTTCCAGTTTGCACGCGACGCGTCGCGCGGACCGGGCCTGACCGACAACCAGTTCTGGCTGCAATACGTCATGAGCATTGGCGCCCACGGCGCCCATGCTTTCTAACGCCTATGAACAAATCTACTGCGCGTGCCGGATCGGGGATTGGGCGGTGCTCGCTATCCTCATGTACAGAGACGTACATTCCGGTAGCTGCGCTCCGGCCGCACCCCGCTGCGGCCCGCTCGCTACGATTTCTTCACAGGCTTTGAGGAGACAACTATGAACAAGTTACTGATGATTCTTGCCGCACTGCTGGCGCTGCCGGCCCAGGCGGCGCTGAATGTACTGACCACCGTGCCGGAATGGGCGGCCCTGGCGCAGGAGATCGCCGGTGACAGGATCAGGGTGGCCTCGGCGACCACGGCCCTGCAGGATCCGCACCGGATCGAAGCGCGGCCTTCGCTGATCGCCCGCGCGCGCAACGCCGACCTGGTCGTCGCCACCGGCGCCGAACTGGAAATCGGCTGGCTGCCGGTGGTGCAGCGCGA
>DAIOGL010000297.1:0-3567 GCA_036745235.1 Sulfuritalea sp. | reverse complement strand
CCCTACATCGACGTGATGCTGGTGCTGCTGGTGATCTTCATGGTCACCGCACCGATGATCCAGACCGGCAGCGTGGATCTGCCCAGCGTCGGCAAGAGCAGCCAGCCGCCGGTGGCGCCGCTGGAAGTCATCATCAAGGCCGATTCATCACTGGCGCTGCGCGACCGGGCCAAGGGCGGCCCCGAACAACTCGTGATGCGCGCCGACCTCGCCGCCCGGATCAGGGAAGCGCAGGCGGCCAACCCGCAGCAGGCGGTGCTGATCGCCGGCGACCGCAGCGTCAAGTACGAAGCGGTGCTGAACGTCATGGACGAATTGCAGCGTCAGCAGGTGACGAAGATCGGCCTTCTGGTGCAACCGGTGGCCGTCGGCAAGTGACTACCGATTCGCCGATACTGCCGCCCGCCAATACGGCCGGCAAGCGCATTTCCATCGCGCTGGCAATCGCCGTGCACCTGCTGCTCGCCGCCTTCCTGTTCTATGGCGTGCGCTGGCAAACCAAGGCCACCGACGTGGTCGAAGTCGAACTCGTCCGCGCCGCTCCGGAGCCGGCCGCCATTGTCACCCCGCCTGCCCCGGTCGCCGTACCGCCGGCGCCGACTGTCGAGCCGCCGCCAAAGCCCGAGCCGAAGCCGGAACCCGCGCCGCCGCCACCGAAACCCGACATAGCGATCAAGGAAAAGCCCAAGCCGAAACTGCCGCCCAAGCCCGAACCGAAGCCGCGCGTCGATCCCTTCCAGGAGCAGCTCAAGCGCGAGGCCGAACAACTGACGCAGCGCAAGCAAGCCGACAGCGCCGCGCAGGAGTTCGCACAGAAGCAGGCGGCGCAGGCCAGTGCGGCACGCAGCAAGGCAGTTGCCGACTATCTCGGCCGCATCCGCAGCAAGATCCGCGGCAACATCGTATTGCCGCCGGAAATCAAGGGCAATCCGGAGGCGGTGTTCGATGTGACGCAACTGCCGAGCGGTGAAGTCCTTACCGTTCGTCTCAGGCGCTCGTCCGGCAATGCTGCGCTGGACGCCGCCATCGAACGCGCCATCCTCAAATCCAGCCCGCTGCCCAAGCCGCAACAGGCTGACCTGTTCTCGCGGCTCCTCGAACTGCGCTACAAACCGCTGGATGAGTGACGCCGGAGCACCGCCGGCCGAGGCGTTATAATCCAACCGATGAAATTTCAACGTCTTGTCCTTGCCTGCGCCGCCGTCTTGACCCTGTGTCCGGTGGCTGCCCGGGCGCAGCTCACGGTCGAAATTACCGGAGCCGGCGCGAACCGCCTGCCCGTGGCCATTGCCGACTTCACGGGTGAGCGCATCGTCGCCCAGGCGCTTACCTCGGTAGTGCGCGCCGACCTCGAACGCAGCGGGCTGTTCCGCCTGGTCGATGCCGGCGGCCCGCTGGCCGACAATGCCGCCCCTCCCTTCGAAGACCTCAAGACCCGCGGCGCCGATGCCGTTGTCGGCGGTGCCGTGGCCACCGCGGCCGACGGCCGTTACGAAACACGGGTACGCCTGTCCGACGTGCCGAAGCAGGCGGTGCTGGGCAACCCGGCCTACCTGCATACCGGCGCACAATTGCGCGCCACGGCCCATCGCATCGCCGATTTCATCTACGAGAAGCTCACCGGAGAACCCGGCGTGTTCTCGACGCGCATCGCCTATGTCGTAAAGAGCACCGGCCGCTACGAGCTGAAAATCGCCGATGCCGACGGCAGCAACGATCAGGCCGCGCTGGCGTCGCGCGAACCGATCATCTCGCCGGCCTGGTCGCCCGACGGCGGCAAGCTCGCCTATGTGTCCTTCGAGGCGAAGAAGCCGGTAGTCTATGTCCATGACCTGGCCAGCGGGCGCCGCCACGTCGCCGCCAACTTCAAGGGCTCGAATTCGGCGCCGGCCTGGTCGCCCGACGGCAAGCAGCTGGCGGTGGTGCTGACCAAGGACGGCTCGTCGCAACTTTATATCGTCAATGCCGACGGCAGCGGCGTGACGCGCATCGCCACGTCATCCGGCATCGACACCGAGCCGCGCTGGTCGCCGGATGGCCAGTTCATCTACTTCACGTCCGATCGCGGCGGCAGTCCGCAGATTTACCGCATTCCGACATCCGGCGGCAGTGCCGAGCGCGTCACTTTCGAAGGCAGCTACAACGTCACGCCCCGCCTCTCGCCGGACGGCAAGAGCCTCGCTTTCATTTCGAGGAATGGCGGCCGCTTCCAGCTGGCGCTGATGGATCTGGCGACCAAGCAGACGCAGATCCTGACCGACTCGACCAAGGACGAATCGCCCAGCTTCGCCCCCAACGGCCGCATGATTCTCTATGCCACCGAGATCGGCGGGCGCGGCGTCCTGGCAGCGGTCTCCAGTGACGGCCGCGTCAAGCAAAAACTCTCCGTGCAGGCCGCCGACGTGCGGGAACCTGCCTGGGGTCCGCTGGTCCGATAGCATATTTCCGCAGCCGAAATCATCGAGGAATTCATCATGCGCGCACGCCTCATTTCCCTTTCCGTCCTGACTCTGCTGCTCGCCGCCTGCGGTTCGCAGCCGCCGGCGCCCGAACAGGGCGCGGCAGGCGTCGAATCGCGCACACCCGGCGCGGTCAAGGTCGACACCTCTCCCGTGACCACGGTGAAGCCGGACCAGTTCGACCCCAACAGCATCGCTGCGCTGAAGGATCCGCGCAGCCCGCTGTCGAAGCGCAGCGTTTACTTCGACTACGACAGCTACGTGGTGAAGGACGAGTTTCAGGCGCTGCTGACGGCCCACGGCAAGTTTCTCTCGGCGAATCCGAAAATGAAGATGCTGATCCAGGGCAATGCCGATGAACGCGGCAGCCGCGAATACAACCTGGCGCTGGGCCAGAAGCGTGCCGAGGCAGTCAAGAAGACGCTGGCCCTGCTGGGCGTCAGGGAGGACCAGCTCGAGGCCGTAAGTCTCGGCGAGGAGAAGCCGGTCTGTACTGAATCCGGCGAAGAATGCTGGGCGAAGAATCGCCGTGGCGACATGCTCTACGCGGGCGAGTTCTGAACATGAGCCGCGGCGTGGCGTTGCGGGCGGCCGCACTGCTCCCGGTGCTGCTGCTGGCGGCGACGCTGGCCCTGCCCGCCAGGGCAGGAATGTTCGACGACGAGGAAGCGCGCAGGCAGATCGAGCAGCTGCGGGGCGAGGTGACCGAGCTGGCCAAGCGTACCGATACCGTCAGCCGCAATCAGATCGACTTCGCCAACCAGGTCGAGGCCATCAAGTCCGACATCGCCAAACTGCGCGGCCAGATCGAAGTCCTGACCTACGGGCTCGAGGCGGCGCAGAAGCGCCAGCAGGATTTCTACGTGGACCTCGACAACCGCCTGCGCAAGCTCGAACAGCCGGCAGCCGAGGCCAAAACAGAGCCGGCAAAGGCCGACCCGGCGCAGGAAACCCGCGACTACGAGGCCGCGCTGGCCGGCCTCAAGGCCGCGAAATTCAAGGAAGCCGGCGCCGCCTTCGTCGCCTTCATCAAGACCTACCCGAACAGCAGCCTGGCGGCCTCGGCCCACTACTGGGGCGCTTATGCGCACGCGCAAGCGAAAGACCA
>DAIOGL010000296.1:0-3578 GCA_036745235.1 Sulfuritalea sp. | reverse complement strand
ACCCAGGCCCGCCTGTGCGTCGGCGACGACGACAGCTCCACTGTCGCGCATGATCGCGAGTTCGGCGCCGGGGTTGATGGAACCGGCACGCAGGCGGTCGACATAGATGCCGACCCGCAGCGAGCCATGGGAATGCACGCCGCGCAGGTCGGCAGCGATGAGCCCGTCGGCTACCACCGCCGAGTCGGCGGGTTTCGCCCCGGCGCGTTCCAGTGCCTGCGCGCAAAACGTGCGCAACCCGGCGGCGGCGTAACGGCCGGATACGTTCATTGCGGGCTCCCTGGCGTGGCGCCGTCGCCTGCTGTCGGCCGCAGCAGTTCCCAAGCGCGCTTGAGCAAGGGAAAGACGAGAAAGCCAAGGGTCAACAGCAGCAGGGTCAGGGACACCGGGCGCTCGATAAAAATACCGAAATCGCCGTGGGAGATCATCACGCTCTGGCGGAATGCGACCTCGAGTTTCGGACCGAGGACGAGGCCGAGCAACAGCGGCGCACCCTCGTAGGCCCATCCGCGCAGCACGTAACCGAGGACGCCGAATCCGAGCATCATCCAGATGTCGAGCACCGAGTTATTGACGCTGAACATGCCGGTGACGCAGAAGAGCATGATCAGGGGCAGCAGGACTTTTTTCGGCACGCGCAGGATGTTGGCGAACAGCGGGACGAACGGCAGGTTGAGCAGCAGCAGGATGAAGTTGCCGATGTACATGCTCGCGACTACCGCCCAGAACAGTTGCGGGCTGTCGCTGATCAGCAGAGGTCCCGGAGTGACGCCGTGGATCAGCAGCGCCCCGAGGAGTATTGCCGGCACCGGGCCGAAGGGGATGCCGATCACGAACAGCGGGATGAAGGCCGATTGTGTGGCGGCGTTATTGGCCGACTCGGGCCCGGCGACCCCCTCGATCGCACCCTTGCCGAATTCCTCCGGGTGCCGCGACAGCCGCTTTTCCATGGCGTACGAGGCGTAGGTGGCAATCACCGGCGCCGGGCCCGGAATCAGGCCGGCGAAAAAGCCGATTCCGGTACCCCTGAGGATTGCGCCGATCGAGCGCTTGAGGTCCTGCAACGTCGGATAGAGATCGCGCAAGTGTGGCACCAGCACGCGCTGCTCGAGTTGCGCCGGAGGTTTTGCGGCATTGACCAGAATTTCTCCGAGGCCGAAGACACCGATCGCCACGGCGACGAACTCGATGCCGCCCAGCAGGTAGGGGCTGCTGAAGGTGAAGCGCTCGTTGCCCGTGACCGGATCCATTCCGATGGTGCCGAGAATCAGTCCGACGATCGCCATCATCAAGGCCTCGACCAGGGACTTGCCGGTCACGTTGCTCAGTACGACGAAGGCGAAGACCATCAGCGAAGCGAATTCCGGCGGGCCGAATGCGAGCGCCGCCCGCGCCAGGGGTGGCGCGATCAGCACGAGGCCGAAGATCGCGATCGTTCCGGCGATGAACGAGCCGATGGCGGCGATGGCGAGCGCCGGCCCCGCCCTGCCCTGCTGCGCCATCTGATAGCCGTCGATGCAGGTTATGACGGATGCGGTTTCGCCCGGGACGTTGATCAGTATGGAAGTGGTGGAGCCGCCATACATTGCGCCGTAGTAGATCCCGGCAAGCATGATCAGCGCCGAGGTCGCATTCAGGCCGAACGTGGCAGGAATCAGCAGCGCAATGCCGGCAATCGGGCCGAGGCCCGGGAGGACGCCGACCAGCGTCCCGACGATGGCACCGATCAAGCAGTAAAGCAGGTTCTGCGCCGTCATCGCGACAGCGAAACCTTCGGCCAGGTATTGCAGCGACTCGATCATGTCAGAAGATCCAGCCCGAGGGCAACGGAATCTGCAGCAGGCGCACAAAGACGATGTGGCATACAACGGCCGATCCGAGCGAGATGGCTACTGACGAGTACCAGCGGCGGACGCCGAGTATCTGCAGCAGTGCCAGCATCAGCAGAAAACTCGAGAGCGTATAACCCAGCGGCTGCAGCAGCGCCACGGCAGCGATCACCCCGGCGACAAACAGCGCGACCCGCCGCGTCGCGCCGTTACCTTCCGGCGCGGCCGGCGAAGCTGACTCCCGCATTGCGGTGGCTTTCGGCCTGGCCATATGGAGCTGGATGCCATGGCCGGCCGCAAGGGCCATCAACGCCAGGCCCAGGGCGAATGGAAAGAAGCCGGAACCGGGCATGCGCAACGTGCCGAGCGTCAGCTGCAGCGACAGAACTGCAGTGATCGCGCCGAACACGAACATCGAGATCGCAGCGCCCATGGCCGGGTCTCAGCCGACAGCCGTCAGCGGCCGTAAAAGACCGTCGTCGGCGGCCTGACGCTGAGCCAGACCGCGTCGCAGGCTGCGAGTATGTCGGGCGAGAGCTTGATGGCGGTTGCCGCGACATTGTCCTCGAGCTGGGCGACGGAAGTCGAGCCGTTGGAGATCGCGCTGATCGCAGGATTGGCGAGTACCCAGGCCAGCGCAAAACGCGACATGCTCACCCCGGCCCCGGCGGCGATATCCTTCAATTGGTCGATGGCGGCAAAGTTCAGATCGTTCCAGTACGGCTTGTTGTAGAGATAACCCCAATGACCGAGGCTGTAGCGTGCGCCTTCGAGCGGTGGCTTGTCCTTGTCGTACTTTCCCGAAAGCAGTCCCGCCGCCATGGGGCTGAACGGAACCACCCCCACGCCTTCCTCGAGGCAGAGCGGCAGCAGTTCGTATTCGACGTCGCGCGCGAGCAGGTTGAATGGCGGCTGGATCACATCCCAGCGTGCGAGTTCGTGCTTGTCACTCAGCCAGAGCGACTTGGCGAGCTGGAAGGCGCGAAAGTTCGAGCAACCCAGATAGCGCACCTTCCCTTGCCGCACCATGTCGTCCATCGCCCGCAGTGTCTCGTCCAGCGGCGTGCCGTAGTCGGGCATGTGAGCGTAGTAGATGTCGAGGTAGTCGGTGCCGAGCCGCTTGAGACTGCCTTCCAGCGCCTGCATCAAGTGCTTTCGTGACAGCCCCATGTCGTTGGGGCCGGTACCTTCACCCGATTCCCATGGCCTGAAATGCTTCGGGCGGGCCAGATCAATCGGTCCGGGGACGACCTGCTCGCCGTATTTCGCCGCGAGCTTCCGGATGTGCCCGCCCTTGGATGCGAGGACGAGGGAGTCGCGCTTGCCCTTGATTGCCTTGGCGACGATCTGCTCCGTGACTCCGTTCACATACATGTCGGCGGTATCGATGAAGTTCACGCCGAGGTCGACGGCACGCTCGATCAACTGCAGCGAGGTACCCTCGTCGACCTGTTTGCCCATGGTCATGGTACCCAGGCACAAGGCCGAAACCTTGAGCCCGGTGCGCCCCAGCTTCCTGTATTCCACAGCGACTCTCCTGCCCTGCCGCGCAGCCTATTGCGCGAGGACTTCAGCCCAAGTCGTTACCGGCCATTCCTTCTTGAACATTTCCTCGATCGCCGGTTTCGCCTTGACCCGGAAGGTCTCGGCGTCCGGTATCACGACCTGCATGCCCTTTCTCTGCAATTCGATCAGCAGGGCAAGCTCGCCGCCCTTCATCCTGGCATTCGCCCAGTCGCACGCTTCGCG
>DAIOGL010000295.1:0-3593 GCA_036745235.1 Sulfuritalea sp. | reverse complement strand
CGGATCACCTGCACGACGTCGGAAATCGACTGGCCGCGCGCCTCACGCGTCCGCCGCAGCACGGATCCCGGCGTGTCCGACTCGGCCGGTGCAACCGCCTCGGTCTCCCCGGAGGGTGCAGGCTCGATGGGTTCGGTATCCAGGTTGCTGGTCACTCGCGCTTCACTCATACCGTCCCTGAGTCAGCAGACGTTGCTCCGCGGAACCGGGAAACCGGCGCCGCAGCTGCGACGCATAGCGGGCCTCGGCCTCACGGTTACCCAATTTTCGCTCGGTGCGCAACGCCAGCCAGAGCACTTCGGCGGTCGGCTCCAGCATCTTTTCGATGTCGGTAGTCCACTGCCGCGCTTCGCTATAACGCCCCTGGCGGTAGGCAATATCCGCGAGCCAGAACAGCGCCTGGGTGTTGGTCGGGGACAACTGCAGAGCGGTCAACAGGTAGTCTTCGGCGGCCTTGTCGTTCTTCATGCGCACGGAACAAATGCCGGCATTGGTGTAAGGCTTGGTCGGTGTCGTATACAGCGGATTCTTCGCCGCCACCATGAAGTAGGCTATCGAACTCTGTTCGCGGCCACTCTGACAGAGGAACCAGCCGTAGTTGTTGTTGATTTCGGGATCCCCCGGGGCCAGACTCAGCGCCTTTTGAAAATTGTCATCTGCCAGGCGCGTTTCGCTCAAGGCCATGTGGGTAATGCCCAGCAGGTTGTATGCCGGCGCGTAATTCGGATCAGCCGAGAGCGCGATTCGCGCCTCCTCGAGTGCAATCGCCGAACGTCCATCGAGCGCGTAAAGCGATCCCAGTTCGGTATGGACCTTCGCCCGCTGCTGCTGCTCGCTTTCCGCCGGCTGCGCCGAGACTGCCTGCTGGGCGCCCGGTCCCGAACCGCCGGTTGCAGTACAGCCAGCCAGCAGCAGTGTCATCCAAATCGCGACTATCGTCTTGTTCATGAGTGCAGTTCGACTCCAGCAGTACCGCGGGTGACTGAATCCGTGGCGCGCACTGCGTCCGCAGTACGCAATGTGCGCTTCGATCTATCCTGGACCTTGCCCGCCAGCTGTCCGCACGCCGCATCGATGTCGTCGCCGCGCGTCTTGCGTGTCGTCGTGACGATACCTCCGTTGATCAGGATGGAGGCAAAGCGCCGGACCCGCTCCGCCGGCGAGCGATGGAAACCGGAGTCCGGGAAAGGATTGAAGGGAATCAGGTTGAACTTGCAGGGAACGTCGCGCACCAGATGCAGCAGCGCATGCGCGTCGGCGTCGCTGTCGTTGACTCCATCGAGCATGACGTACTCGAAGGTGATGAAATCGCGCGGCGCATGGACCAGATAACGCTGGCAGGCGGCCATGAGTTCGGCCAGAGGATACTTGCGGTTGATCGGAACCAGTTTGTCACGCAGACCGTCGGTCGGGGCATGCAGGGAAACCGCAAGAGCCACCGGACAGGCCTCGGCAAGCCGGTCCATGGCCGGCACAATGCCCGAGGTCGATACCGTAACGCGCCGCCGCGACAAGCCGTATGCGTTGTCATCCAGCATCAGGCGCAGTGCCGGAACCAAGTTGTCAAAGTTCGCCAGCGGTTCCCCCATGCCCATCAGCACGACATTGCTGATGAGCCGTTCGCCGCTGTTGCCGCTTGCCGGCGCATGGCCGAGCGCGCGGTTCGCCTGCCAGAGTTGGCCGATGATCTCGGCCGTGGTCAGGTTTCTATTGAAGCCCTGGCGGCCGGTGGAACAAAATGCGCATTCAAGGGCGCAGCCTGCCTGCGAAGAAATGCAGAGCGTGCCTCGGTCGGCCTCGGGGATGAAAACAGTCTCCACCGCATTGCGGTTGCCGACATCGAACAAGAACTTGCGTGTGCCGTCATCCGACAGCTTGTCGCTGACAGTCGGCGGTGGCGTTACGGTGGCGGTCGCGATCAACTTCTCGCGCAGCGACTTGGCGATGTCGGTCATCGCATTGAAGTCGCTCTCCCCGAAATGATGTATCCAGCGCAGCACCTGGCGCGCGCGGAAAGGCTTCTCGCCCTGTTGCGCGAACCAGGCCGTCAGGCCTTCTGCATCGAAATCGAGGAGATTTGCCGGCATCGACGCTTAGCGCGGATAAACGTTCAGCGCGGGGAAGAAGTAGGCAATTTCGACGGCGGCAGTTTCCGCGGCATCGGAACCATGCACGGCGTTGGCATCGATGCTGTCGGCGAAATCGGCACGGATGGTGCCTGCCTCGGCCTTTTTCGGATCGGTGGCACCCATCAGATCACGATTCTTGGCAACGGCGCCCTCGCCCTGCAACACCTGGACCATGACCGGACCGGAAATCATGAACTCGACCAGATCCTTGAAGAAGGGACGCTCCTTGTGCACCGCGTAGAATCCCTCGGCCTCCTGGCGCGACAGGTGAATCATGCGTGCAGCAATGATCTTGAGACCGTTGGTCTCGAAGCGGGAATAGATCTTGCCGATCACGTTCTTTGCAACTGCATCGGGTTTGATGATCGACAGGGTGCGTTCGACAGCCATTACTTTCTCCAGAACAGGTTGAACTACAAGTCTTGATCAGCCAAAAGGCTAACTTGATATTTTAACTCAGTTTCTTGCCTAAAACGGCCCTTGCACCGCTTGTTCCGCCACAAAAGGACGTGTTTGAGGTGCCTCGTTCCAGCGAAGGCGGGAGCGATGCCGACGCCTCAAAAACAAAGGCCCGGCATCGCCGGGCCTTTGTCATCGGAGCCGAGAACGCTACATCATGCCCAGATACTTCGGGAACCAGATCGACAGCGCAGGCCAGTAGGTCACAACACCGAGGTAGCAAAGCATTGCAAGCAGCCATGGCCAGACGGCGACAGTCAATTCGGTAATCCCCATCTTTGTGATACCCGATGCCACATAGAGATTGAGACCGACCGGCGGATGACACATCCCCACTTCCATATTCACCACCATGATGATGCCGAAGTGCACGGGATCGATTCCCAGCTTAATCGCCACGGGAAACAGAATCGGCGCGAAGATCAGCACTATCGACGAGGGTTCCATGAAGTTGCCCGCCAGCAGCAGGATGACGTTGCAGGCAAGCAGGAAGGTGATCATCCCCAGGCCGTGGCCCAGCATCCAGTCGGCCAGTGCCTGCGGAATATTCTCGTTCGTCATGATGAAGGAGAAGAGCACGGCATTGGTGATGATGTAGAGCAGCATCGCCGACATGTTGGCCGAGTTGAGCAACACTCGCGGCACATCCTTGATGCTC
Source organism: Sulfuritalea sp. (assembly GCA_036745235.1). Classification (GTDB taxonomy): domain Bacteria; phylum Pseudomonadota; class Gammaproteobacteria; order Burkholderiales; family Rhodocyclaceae; genus Sulfuritalea. The sequence continues at coordinate 347 of DAIOGL010000295.1, read as the reverse complement.
AAATCCTTATAGACGAACACCGCAACGAAGAACGCATAGACGGCACTCATCGCTGCGGCCTCGGTCGGCGTGAACATGCCGCTGTAGATGCCGCCCATCACGATCACGATCAGCAGCAAGCCCCAGGCCGACTCGCGGAACGCCTTCAGGCGCTCGACCCAGCTGGCCTTGGGCAGGCGAGGATAGTCGAATTTACGCGCCCGGTAATACGTCACGCCGCCCAATACCATAGCGAGCCCGACGCCGGGTACCACACCCGCCATGAACAAGGCGCCGACCGACGTATTGGTCGCCACCGAGTACATGACCATCACGATCGAAGGCGGGATCAGGATACCGAGCGCGCC
>DAIOGL010000294.1:0-3622 GCA_036745235.1 Sulfuritalea sp. | reverse complement strand
CAGTCGCGGCCGGACGCGATGGAGGGGTTCGTCGTGGCATTGGCCGACGACCTGACAGACGAACTCGAGGACGCCCTCGAGGCCGAGTACGCCACGCTGATGGCGGAGCAGGTCGATCTGGTCGAGGCCGCGGAAGGCGACCAGGCACGCGCGCTGATGGCCGTCGCCATCACGCTGCCCGATGGCCAGCCCGGGGTGGTGCGGATACCCGCCCGCTACGCGCGCCGTCTGTTCGAGCACTTTTCCGCCGACGAGGTGCACGAACTGGTCGGCGCCATCGCCCAAGCCGTGGCGAACCCGGTGTCGGGCCCGCTGTGCCGCAGGGACTAGCCGGCGCCGGCAGCCATGTGCGAACTGTTCGGCTACAGCGGCGACCGCGAGCAGAGCCTGAGCCCCTGGCTGACGCCGTTTCGGGCGCGCGGCGGCGGCAACGCCGACAACCCGGATGGATGGGGCGTCGCCTCCTGGCATGACGGCACCGTCAGCCTGACCAAGTCTTCCGAGCCGGGGTTCAGCAGCGCGGGCTTCGCTCGCGTCGCCGGCGCGCTGCGGACCCGCCTCGCCATCGCGCATGTGCGCAAGGCGCGGCATCCCCCCGTGCCGGGCATGCTCAACACCCATCCCTTCATCCATGCCTGCTGCAACCGCGACTGGGTCTTCGCGCACAACGGAATGGTGCCGGAGGTCATCGAATGGCAAACCACGGGGCCGCTGTGCCTGCCGGACGGCGAGACGGATTCCGAATACGCCTTCTGCCATCTGCTGACCGACATCGCCGAGGCTTACGACAACCCGCTGCAGCCGGCATGGCTCGACCGTCTGGCCAGGCTGTCGGAGAAAATTTCGGCACTGGGCAAGTTCAATTTCCTGCTCTCCGACGGCCGCGAACTGATTGCCTACGGCCACGACCGGCTGCACCAGCTCAAGATCGACGACGAGTCAGGATGCAGAATCATCGTCGCCACCGAGCCCCTCACCGACGGGATGTGGCTGCCCTTCGCGGCGGGTGAATTGCGTGTGTATCGCGATGGAAAGCTGATCGCGCGGCTGGGCGGCAAAGGACCGCGCTCGCCGTCGCCGGGCTGAAGAAACCAGTCAGCTCAATCGCCGCCGCAGTTCGGCCAAGTAGCGCCAACCGGCAATCGCGCGACTGCCGTACCACGACACCATTTCGCCGTCGATGCGGATCACCGGCCGTTGCGCCAGCGCGCCGACCTCTGCCAGGTGCCGATCGGTGAAGGCATAGGGTTCCGAGGGCAGCAGCACGCGCGATATGCCGGCCAGCCACGGGGCATCCCAGGCGAATTGAGGAAAGCGCGTCGATGCTTCCGCCGGCAGCGTGTCCCAGCCGGCGGCGCTCAGCATGGCGGCGATATAGGTGTCGCGCCTGACGGTCATCCAGGGCTCGCGCCAGATCGGATAGAGCACGGATTCGCGCGGCAGCGTCGCGGCCAGCACGGCGAGTTCCTGTCGCGCCGCCGAGAACTCCGCGGCGAGGCGTGCCGCTTCGACGTCGCGCCGAAAGATTCCGCCCAGCAGCGCATACAGGGCGAGGTTGTCATCGACGGTCTGCGGATGCACGACGACGACCTGCGGCACGAACTCCATCATGGTCTCGACGGCTTCGCGGCGGTTTTCGTCGATGTCGGCAATCAGGTGTGTGGGCGCCAGCTCGCGCACCACCTCGAGCTTGACGTCCTTGGTGCCGCCGACCTTGGGCACATGGCGCAGCACCTCACGGGGATGGATGCAGAATCCGGTGCGGCCGACCAGGCAATCCGCGAGGCCGAGATCGCAGACGAGCTCAGTCAGGCTCGGCACCAGGCTGACGATGCGCGGCACGCCGTCGAACGGCCGATGCTCGCGGCCCAGGGCGTCGATCGGCATTACAGGTCGAGACCGCGCGGCTTCCGTCCGGCGCGGGCGAACAACGCATCGAACAAGGGATTGGGCAGCAGGCGCAGCAGCTTGGCGACGACGCCCATCTGCCAGGGAATCACGGTGTAGCTGGTGCCGCGTTCGATGGCGCGGGCGAAGCGGCGGGCCGCTGCCTCTGCCCCCAGGAGAAAGGGCATCGGGTAGCGGTTCACCGCGGTCATCGGCGTCGCGATATAGCCCGGCACGATGGTGACCACCTCGACCCCGCTGCCGCGCAATTCACCGCGCAAGGTCTCCAGGTAGGCGATGGTCGCCGCCTTCGAGGCACAGTAGGCGCCCGCTCCGGGCAGGCCCCGGATCCCCGCCACCGAAGCGATGCCCACCAGACGGCCGCGGCCGCGGGCCTTCATGGCGGCGATGAAGGGCTGCAAGGTTTGCGCCATGCCCATCACATTGGTTTCGAAGACGCGGCGGAATGCCGGCAGGTCACCGGCGTCATCCGTAAGCGTGCCGACCGAGATGCCGGCATTGGCGATAACGATGTCGGGGCAGCCAAAGCGGGCGATGAAATCCCCGGCTGCGGCCTGCAGCGCCACCGCATCGGCGACATCGAGCGCATAGCAGGCGTGTTCCCCGGGTAGTCCGGCAATCAATTCGCCGAGCCGGTCCCGGCGGCGCGCCGCCAGCCCGAGCGTGGCGCCGGCGACTGCGTAATGGCGGGCCAGCGCCTCGCCAATGCCGCTGGATGCCCCGGTCAGGAATACCCGCACGGGTTCTTGCCGGCTAGTTCTTGCCGGCCTCGGCGCGGGCGCGATCGATCAACTGCTCGATGATCTCCAGCAGATCCTCGTAGTTGCCCGGCGTCAGCGCCAGATACTTGCCCTGCACCATTACCGACGGCACGCCCGTGATGGTGGCGCTCAGCGTAAGCTCGCGCGCCTGCTGGACCCGGCTCTGGACGCCGAAGGAGGCCCAGGCCTCGCGGAATTTCTGCACGTCGATGCCCTTTTTGGCGATCCAGTCGAACAAAATCTTTTCGTCATCGAGGCGCTGATGGTCGAGGTGCATCGCGTTGAAAACATCGCGGTGCAGCCGCCCGACCAGATTCATGGCTTCGAGCGTGTAGTAGAGCCGCGCGGGCGGCGCCCACTTGTTGTTGGGGAACAGCGCCGGGACACGGCGAAAGACCACGTCGGCAGGCAGCTTCTTCGCCCAGGGCGCCAGCAGCGGCTCGAAATCGAAGCAATGCGGACAGCCGTACCAGAAGAATTCGGTGACTTCGATCCTGGCCTTGTCCACCGCAAGCGGCGGATTGATCACCCGGAAATCACGTCCCTCCTTGAGTTCGACCGCACCCGCAGCAAGTGCCAGGCACACGCCGAAGCCCGCCAGCACGGCGGCCAGGATTCCACGCCATGTTTTCATCGCCGCTCCTACTCCTTCTGCTTGATCACGGTGCCCTGCACTCCACTCTGGGAAAGCAGCTTGCGCGCGCGATTCATCTCATCGGGATCGCGGAAGGGACCGACGCGCACCCGATGCATGGTGCCCTTCTCGGGAATGCTGACTTCCTGCACGCTGGCTTCGAGACCGGTGAGCGCGAGCTTGGCCTTGAGGTTGTCGGCATCGGCTGCCTTCTGGAATGCGCCCACCTGGAGGAAGAACACTTCGCTCGGCGCCGGCTTGGCCTCGGTTGCAGGCGTCACCGTCACGCCGGGCGTCGCCGCAGGCGCCGCCGGAGCCG
>DAIOGL010000293.1:0-3646 GCA_036745235.1 Sulfuritalea sp. | reverse complement strand
ACGCCGGTGATGCTGCATCGGGCGATCCTGGGCTCGCTGGAGCGATTCATCGGCATTCTGGTCGAAAACCACGCCGGAGCCTTCCCGCTCTGGCTGGCTCCAGTGCAGGTGGTCGTCATGAATATCTCGGAGGCCCAGACGGATTACGCCGAAGATGTGGCAAAAATGCTGCGCGAAGCCGGCCTGCGCATCGAGAGCGATTTGCGCGGAGAGAAAATAAACTATAAAATACGCGAACATAGCTTGTTGAAGCGGCCTTACATCGTTGTCGTTGGTGACAAGGAAAAGGCCGCTGGGTTGGTCGCTTTACGTGCCCGCGGCAATCAGGATCTCGGGCAGATGTCCCCCCAGGCCTTGATCGAACGTCTGCTGCATGAACAATGCAACAGAAGCGTAACGGTCTGATTTTTTTAATTGTTTGGAGATACGAACCATCGCTCAGGATAAATCGCAGCGTCTCAACGAAGAGATCACCACCCCCGAGGTTCGTCTGGTCGGGGAAGACGGAGAACAACTGGGTATCGTCCCGATTCGTCAGGCGCTGGCACTGGCTGAAGAAGCCGGTGTGGATCTGGTGGAAATCGCTCCAACGGCTGTGCCGCCTGTCTGCAAGATCATGGACATCGGCAAGTTCAAGTATCAAGAGGCAAAGCGCCAGCACGAGGCCAAGCTGAAGCAGAAGCAGGTGGTGGTGAAGGAAGTCAAGTTTCGCCCGGGTACGGACGAAAACGATTACCAGATCAAGCTGCGCAATGTGATCAAGTTTCTGAGCGAGGGCGACAAGGCAAAAATTACCTTGCGTTTTCGTGGACGTGAAATGGCGCACCAGGAAATCGGCATGCGCATGCTGGAAAGAATCAAGACAGACCTCGAACAGCAGGCGATGGTCGAGCAGTGGCCGAAAATGGAAGGACGTCAGCTGATCATGGTGCTGGCCGCTTCCAAGAAAAAGCCGCACTGAGGCAGTAACAGAATTTGTTCCGCATGCCCGGCATGCGGAAACAAGAAGTGGTTGCAGGTCACCAAGCATTCCCGAGGCGGGAAACACCTGGCAGCCATGTAATAGGGAGATCTTCGATGCCGAAGATGAAGACCAAGAGCGGTGCCAAGAAGCGCTTTGTCGTGCGCGCTTCCGGCGGCATCAAGCGCGGGAGTGCGTTCAAGCGCCACATCCTGACCAAGAAAACCACCAAGAGCAAGCGCCAGTTGCGCGGTGTTCACACGGTGCATGCGTCCGACGCCAAGTCCGTGCGCGCCATGCTGCCCAACGGTTAAGGAGAGACACCATGCCAAGAGTAAAACGTGGTGTAACGGCGCGCGCGCGCCACAAGAAGGTGCTCGACCTGGCCAAGGGTTATCGCGGCCGTCGCAGCAAGGTCTATCGCATCGCCAAGGAAGCGGTGATGAAGGCCGGGCAATATGCCTATCGCGACCGTCGTCAGCGGAAGCGTCAGTTCCGTGTTCTGTGGATCGCCCGTATCAACGCGGCGGCCCGCGAACTGGGCATGAAGTACAGCACCTTCATGAACGGCCTGAAGAAGGCCTCGATCGAGGTTGATCGCAAGGTGCTGGCCGACCTCGCCGTGTTCGACAAGCCGGCATTCGCCGCCCTGGCCGAACAGGCCAAGGCAAAGCTGACGGCCTGAGGCTGGCTGTATCCGGAGAAGGAGGCCCAGGGTTGTTCGGGTCTCCTTTTTTATTGCTGTCATTTTGTTCTGATCAATGGATAACCTGGATCAACTCGTAGCGTCCGCGACGTCCGACTTCGCCGCCGCCACCGAGCCGGCCAAGCTGGAAGACGCCAAGGCGCGCTATCTGGGCAAGGAAGGCTTGCTTACCGCGCTGCTCAAGGGTCTCGGCAAACTGCCGGCGGAAGACCGCAAGAGCGCCGGCGCGGCGATCAACATCGCCAAGGAACGCATAGAGTCTCTGCTTGCGACACGGCGCGAGGCCTTGAAGAATGCCCAGCTCGAAGCGCAACTGGCGACCGAGGCGCTGGACGTCACGCTGCCCGGCCGCGGCCTGCCGCGCGGCAGCCTGCATCCGGTCATCATCAGCCTCGACCGCATCGAACAGTTGTTCCGCTCCATCGGTTTCGAAGTCGCCGACGGCCCCGAGATCGAGACCGACTGGCACAACTTCACGGCGCTGAACACGCCGGAGAATCATCCGGCGCGTTCGATGCATGACACCTTTTATCTGCAGGGCGAGGACGGCAAGGTGGAGGACGACGTGCTGTTGCGCACCCACACCAGCCCCGTACAGATCCGTTCCATGCTGGCGCACACGGAGCGCCACAAACACCTGGAAACCATGCCCGAGTTGCGCGTGATCTGTCCCGGACGCGTCTATCGCGTCGATTCCGATGCCACGCATTCGCCGATGTTTCATCAAGTCGAAGGGCTCTGGGTGGGCGAGAGCGTCAGCTTTGCCGACCTGAAGGGCGTGGTTGCGGATTTCCTGCGGCGCTTCTTCGAATCCGACGACCTCAAGGTGCGTTTCCGCCCCTCTTTCTTTCCCTTCACCGAGCCGTCGGCGGAAATCGATGTCGCTTTCATGGGCGGCGAGCTGGAAGGCCGCTGGCTGGAAATCGCCGGCTGCGGCATGGTCCATCCCAATGTAATGCGCTTCGGCGGCTTCGATCCGGAGAAGTACACGGGATTCGCCTTCGGCATGGGGCCGGACCGGCTGACCATGCTGCGTTATTCGATCCCCGATCTGCGCCTGTTCTTCGAAGGCGATCTGCGTTTCCTGGCGCAATTCCAATAGACCATGCAATTCTCCGAATCCTGGCTGCGCAGCCTCTGCAATCCATCCCTCTCGAGCGAGGAGCTCTGCCATGTGCTGACCATGGCGGGCCTCGAGGTCGAGGAACGCCGTGCCGCCGGCGCCGACTTTTCGAATGTGGTCGTGGCGCAGGTCCTGACAGTCGAAAAACACCCCGACGCGGACAAGCTCAAGCTCTGCTCCGTCGACGTCGGCGAAACCAGTCCGCTGCAGATCGTCTGCGGTGCCCCGAATGTCGCTGCCGGCATGAAGGTGCCGTGCGCGCGGGTCGGCGCCAGGCTGCCGGGCATCGAAATCAGGAAAGCCAAGGTGCGCGGCGTCGAGAGCTCCGGCATGCTGTGCTCGGCGCGCGAACTCGGCCTGTCCGACGACCACGGCGGCCTGCTGCCGCTGGCCGCCGATGCCAAGGTCGGCGAGGACATCCGCCGCCATCTCGATCTCGACGATCACCTGATCACCCTCAAGCTCACGCCGAACCGCGCCGACTGCCTCTCCCTGCTCGGCATCGCGCGCGAACTTTCGGCGCTGACCGGCGCGCCGCTGCTGATGCCCGAAGTCAAGCCGGTCGCCGCGGCGGTGGCCGATACCCGTGAGGTGGTGCTCGACGCTCCGGCGTCATGCCCGCGCTACTGCGGCCGCATCATCCGCGGCGTCAATGCCAACGCGCCGACGCCGGAATGGATGAGGCGCCGCATCGAACGCAGCGGCATCCGCTCGATATCCTTCCTGGTCGACGTCACCAACTACGTGATGCTCGAACTCGGCCAGCCGCTGCACGCCTTCGACGATGCCGAACTCTCGGGGGCGATTCATGTGCGCCTGCCGAAGCCCGGCGAGCAACTCCTGCTGCTGAACGAAC
>DAIOGL010000292.1:0-3655 GCA_036745235.1 Sulfuritalea sp. | reverse complement strand
CAACTCTGTGATGCCGCCGTGGGTGCGTCATCAGTTCCCACAAGCTGGCGCGCTGATCAAGCGCTTGCGTGATACCGCCTGCGCTGAACCCACATGCGAGTGGTGTCGTGAAAAGCACAATGCACAAAAGGAACTGACTCACTGGTTCGGCTTCCCGGAATTTCGGCCGGAGCCGGCCGACGAGGACGGCCGTCCTTTGCAGCAAAGTATCGTTGAAGCAGCGATGCGCGGCGAACATGTGCTGGCCATTCTGCCAACTGGCACCGGCAAGTCCCTGTGCTACCAGATTCCAGCACTTTCCCGCTTTGATAAGACCGGCGCGCTGACGGTCGTGATCTCGCCGCTGGTTGCCTTGATGTCCGATCAGGTTGCCGGCCTGGAAGCCAAGAACATCAGAAGCTGTGCAGCGCTCAATGGCCTGCTGTCTATGCCCGAGCGTGCAGACGTTCTCGACCGGGTACGGCTCGGCGATATCGGCATCCTGATCGTTTCACCCGAGCAACTGCGTAACCGTACGCTACGCAAGGTGCTGGCGCAACGTGAAATCGGCGCATGGGTGCTCGACGAAGCGCATTGCCTTTCCAAGTGGGGGCAGGATTTTCGCCCCGACTATCGCTATGTCAGCCGCTTCATTCGCGAAAAGGCTGGAGATCAGCCGATCCCACCGGTGCTTTGCCTGACAGCCACAGCCAAACCCGATGTCGTCGTCGATATCGTGGCGCACTTCAAAGATAGGGTTGGCATCGAGCTTCGCTGTTTCAACGGTGGCGCCAGCCGGACCAATCTTGATTTCTGTGTCGTTCCGACCAGCCCGGCCGAGAAGTATTCACACATTCATCAGATTCTGGAGGCTGATCTTCCGGCGGATGATAGCGGTGGAGCGATCATATATTGCGCGACCAGGAACGAGACCGAGGAGGTTGCAGAATTCTTGAAGCACAAGGGCTGGTCGGTTGGGCACTTCCACGCCAAGCTGTCCCCTGAAACCAAGAAGAACGTTCAAAAGACGTTCATCGATGGCAGCTTGCGCGTCATTGTGGCGACCAACGCCTTTGGTATGGGCATCGACAAACCGGATGTGCGGCTCGTCATCCACGCCGATATTCCTGGATCTCTGGAAAACTATCTGCAGGAAGCTGGCCGTGCCGGGCGTGACCGCAAGGCGGCACGCTGTGTCTTGCTCTATACCGTAGAAGACGTCGAACGCCAGTTTGGGATGTCGGCCCGGTCGCGACTGACCCAGAAGGAAATCCAGGCCATCCTGCGTTCGCTGAGAAATCTTGAGGGAAAGAAGCGGAAGGGCGGCGGCAGGGACGGCGATTTGATCGCCACCCCCGGAGAAATTCTTGCCGAGGATGAAGAAGGCGCATTCGAGCGCGACTCTGCAACCGACGACACCCGCGTACGCACGGCGGTGTCATGGTTGGAGGAAGCCTCCTTACTCTCACGCGAGGAAAATCAGGTCCAGATATTCCCGTCGTCCCTGAGAATTGCCTCGCTGGACGAGGCGCGGAAGAAGCTTGAGAGCAAGGACATCGCGCCGGAGTATCGGAAAAGCCTGCTGGCGATCGTCGACGCCCTGATCGGGGCTCCCGTCGACGAAGGGATCTCAACCGACGAACTGATGATTGTTTCCGGTCTGTCTTCCGACAAGGTACGCGCCGCCTTCTACGACTTGGAAGCATTGGGGCTGGCCAGTAACGATACGGCACTCACTGCGTATGTTCATGTTGCTGTTGAGAACTCGTCAAAGAAGCGCTTTGAGCAAGCCGCATCGCTCGAAGCCGCGCTGATCGCCTTGCTGCGCGAACAGCACCCGGACTTGAGTCGCGGCGAGTTGTCAGTCTTGCACCTTCGGCACGCCAACCAGCACTTAAGGGACGCCGGGCACCCAACGGCTCTGCCGGGCAAGCTTCGCCAGTTGCTGAGCAGCCTCGCTGCAGATGGACGGGACGACGAGGATGGACGCGGTAGCCTCAAGCTACGCCGAATCGATGCGGAATCTGTATCGGTCGAGCTGCAGCGTGAATGGTCTGCCTTGGACGGGACAGCTCAACGTCGTCGTGCAGCGGCCGGATGCCTGATTGAACATTTGCTCACTTGCCTGCCTTCCGGCGCACGTGGCCTCGATCAATTGGCGGAGACGACGTTGGGCAAATTGCTGGCCGCGCTGGAGTCCGATCTGGTCCTCAAAGCCGAAAAGGCGATTACGCCCAAGTTACTTGATCGCGCGTTGTTGTGGCTGCACGAGCAGGAGATCATCCGGCTCAACAAGGGGCTCGCCGTTTTCCGACCGGCGATGACCATTCGCCTGGAGCCGGACTGGAAGAAGAAATTTACGCAACCGGATTTCGCGCCACTCAAACTCCATTACGAAGAACAGGTCATTCAAATTCACGTCATGGCCGAGTATGTGCAGCGTGGCCTCAAGGAAATGGCCGAAGCGTTGCGCCTAACGATGGACTACTTTAGCCTGCAGCGCGACGAGTTCATGCGACGCTGGCTACCTGAGCGCGATAAGGAGTTGACCCGCCAGACGACGCCGGAATCGTGGCACAACATCGTCGAGGTGCTGAACAACAAGGCGCAGCGGGAGATCGTTGCCGACGACCGGGAGAGTACCAACGTGCTCGTCTTGGCCGGTCCGGGCTCGGGCAAAACGCGGGTGCTGGTGCACCGCATCGCTTATCTGATCCGTGCCCGCCGGGAAAATCCTCGCGGGATCCTCGCCCTGGCCTACAACCGCCACGCCGCCGTCCAGATCCGCCAGCGCCTCGGCGAACTGATTGGCGGTGATGCGCGCGGCGTTTCGGTGCTCACCCTGCACGCACTCGCCATGCGATTGGTCGGCGCTAGCCTGATTGAGAAAACTGCCGGGGACGATCCAGATTTTTTCAAGAAGATTATCGAACAGGCCGTCAGTTTGCTCAAAGGCGACAACTTGCCGCCGGAAGAGGCTGACGAGGAACGCGACCGATTGCTGGCAGGCTTTCGCTGGATTCTGGTTGATGAGTACCAGGATATCGCGCCGGAACAATACGAACTCATCTCGGCGCTGGCCGGGCGCACTCGACCGGACGAGGACGGCCGGATCAACCTCTTTGCTGTCGGCGATGACGACCAGAATATCTATGCGTTCAATGGCGCATCGGTTAAATTCATCCGTCGCTTCGAGAATGACTATGCGGCCAAGCCGGCGTTCCTGATCAGCAACTATCGATCTTCGGCCCACATTATCGAAGCCGCCAATCTGATGATCGCGCCGGCATCGAGCCGCATGAAAAAGGATCGTCCAATCAGCATCGATGCTGCCCGAGCCAAGCAGCCACCGGGCGGCAAATGGAAGAAGATTGATCCCGTTGGGCAGGGCCGAGTTCAGATCCTGCCAGCAGGTGACGAAGATCAGATTCAGGCTCTCGCGGTGATCACGGAGCTCGAACGGATGTCCCGTCTGGCGCCAGACTGGAATTGGACGCGCTGTGCAATCATTGGGCGAGCCTGGAAATCGCTCGATCCGGTGCGCGCCTACTGCGAACTGAGAGGTATTCCGGTTCAGCTGGCGGACGAAAACAGTAGCGGCTTCTGGAGCCTGCGCGAAACCCAGGCGCTGATTGCCTGGCTGCGCCAGCGCTCCAGCCAACTGATAGATGTCAAG
>DAIOGL010000291.1:0-3657 GCA_036745235.1 Sulfuritalea sp. | reverse complement strand
TCTTCCGCAGCGGAACCTCGCACCGCCTGCGCATCGCGCTGAACCTGAAGGGTCTGGCCTACGACTACGTGGCGGTCGACCTGCGCTCCGAGGAACATCTCGGCGCGGCCTTCGAGGCGCTCAACCCGCAGGGCCTGGTGCCGGCTCTGGCCGACGGCGACCTGATCCTTACCCAGTCGCCGGCGATCATCGAATGGCTGGAAGAGCGCTATCCGAACCCGCCGCTGCTTCCTGAAAATATCGATGACCGCGCAAGGGTGAGGGCGCTGGCGGCGATCATCGGCTGCGACATCCATCCGATCAACAACCGCCGCATCCTGGAGTACCTGCGCAAGACGCTCGGCTGCGACGAGGCGGCCGTGCTCGCCTGGTGTGCGACCTGGATCGAAGCCGGTTTCGAGGCGCTGGAAGCCATGCTGGCCGCAGACACGCGGCGCGGCAGTTTCTGCTTCGGCGACACGCCGACCCTGGCCGACGCCTATCTGGTGCCGCAAGTGGAAAGCGCGCGGCGCTTCAAGGTCGATCTGGCGCCGTTTCCGAACATCCTTGCCGTCGATCGGGCGTGTTCGGAGCTCGATGCCTTCCGCCGCGCGGCTCCGGGCGCGCAGCCGGACGCCGGATAGGGCAGCGCCGCCTCTACGAACCGAGGACGGCGACCGCGACGGTGACCAGGCCGAGCGCCAGGTTCACCAGCACCAGCCGGCGAATCGAATTCATCGCCGTCCCGGCCGCCGGCCAGTCCTGCGCTGCGACGGCCGCCACCATGCGGGCGTGAAAGCGCAGTGCGATGACGCCGAAGATCGCGGTCATCACGGCTGCGATCCCTGCCATGACAAACCAATTGCCCGGAAGCGCGGCGCCGGCCTGCGATATGCGGGCCAGACCGCTTCCCCACAGCAGCAGCAGCGCCCAGCCGACCAGGGTGAAGAAGCGTCCGAGGACGGCAGCCAGCAGCGGCAGGCGCTGTGGCGGCGGCAGCTGGGCTGCGGCCACCGGCCGCAGGCAGAAATGGGCGAAGAACATGCCGCCGATCCAGACGATCACGGCCGCGAGATGGATCAGGACAAAAATGCGGTTCATCAGCAGGTCTCCGGCAAAAGCGCGCCAGGCGCGAGTATAGGGTCGCCGCTCGAGTCGCAGCGGGCGCTGCCGCTGATAGTCGGCGATGGCGGTGCGGCGATCCGCCGGGGCGCCCTGGGCAACGCGACTATAATCGCGTATGACTCACTCTCCACCATCCATCGCCGCGGCTGCATCAGCGCCCGCAATCCCCGACGCCGCATCGAGCCTGTCGTTCGACAGCTTGCCGCTGGCGCCCGCCACGCTGGCCAACCTGCAACAGCTGGGCTACCTGCAGATGACGCCGATCCAGGCCGCCAGCCTGCCGCTGGCGCTGGCCGGCCGCGACCTGATCGCGCAGGCCAAGACCGGCAGCGGCAAGACCGCGGCCTTCGCGCTCTGCCTGCTGGCCAAGCTGAATCCGCGCCGCTTTGCGGTGCAGGCGCTGGTGCTGTGCCCGACGCGGGAACTGGCCGACCAGGTGACCCAGGAAATCCGCCGCCTGGCGCGCGGCGCCGACAACATCAAGGTGCTCACGCTGTGCGGCGGCAGCACCATGCGGCCGCAGATTTCCAGCCTCGAGCACGGCGCCCACGTCGTGGTCGGCACGCCGGGGCGGATCATGGACCACCTGCAGCGCGAAAGTCTGGACCTGTCGGCGCTCGACACGCTGGTATTGGACGAAGCCGACCGCATGCTGGACATGGGCTTCTTCGACGACATCGTCACCGTAGCGAAGGCCTGCCCGACCGAGCGGCAGACGCTGCTGTTCTCCGCCACCTATCCCGAAGGCATCGCCACGCTGGCCAGACAGTTCCTGCGCCAGCCGGAGCAGATCGCGCTGCTCGAGCAGCACGAGGGCAGCAAGATCCGCCAGCGCTTCTACGAGGTGACCAACGACCAGCGCCTGGCCGCCGTCCCGCTGCTGCTCAAGCACTACCGGCCGGTCAGCACCCTGGCCTTCTGCAATACCCGGCAGCAATGCCGCGACCTGCTGCAGGTCCTGCGCGCCGAGGGCTTCGTCGCCCTCGCCCTGCATGGCGAACTGGAACAGCGCGAGCGCGACCAGGTGCTGATCCAGTTCGCCAACCGCAGCTGCTCGGTGCTGGTCGCCACCGACGTCGCCGCGCGCGGCCTCGACATCGACCAGCTCGAAGCGGTGATCAACGTCGATATCACGCCGGACAGCGAGGTGCATATTCATCGCATCGGCCGCACCGGCCGCGTCGATCAGGTGGGCTGGGCGCTGAGCCTGGTCAGCAGCAACCAGAAGGGGCGCGTGGCCAACATCGTCAAGACGCTGGGCGCCGAAATCGAATGGCATTCCCTGAGCGAGCTGCCGGAATCCGGCGATGCGGACAAACCCCTGATGCCGCCGATGGTCACGCTGCTGATTCTCGGCGGCCGCAAGGAAAAGATCCGCCCCGGCGACGTGCTTGGTGCGCTGACCGGCGAAGCGGGCTTCAGCAAGGAGCAGATCGGCAAGATCAACGTCACCGACAGCAGCACCTACGTCGCCGTCGAACGCGGCATCGCGAAGGACGCGCTGCGCAAGCTGTCGGCCGGCACGATCAAGGGCAAGAAGGTGAAAGTGCATCTTCTGCGCGATCAGGGAAGCTGAATGAAGACGCCGAAAAGACTCCAGGCGCTGGTCACCGAAGGCCTGGTCGACGAGGTGATTCGCCAGTTGATGAGCGGCAAGGAAGCCACCGTCTATATCGTGCGCTGCGGCGAAGAGATCCGCTGCGCCAAGGTCTACAAGGACCAGAAGCAGCGCAGCTTCCGCAACAACACCTCCTATCAGGAAGGCCGCCGGACCAAGAACAGCCGCCAGGCGCGGGCCATGGAAAAGGGCAGCCGCTACGGGCGCCAGATGCAGGAGGAAGCCTGGCAAAGCGCCGAGGTCGATGCCCTGTATCGGCTCGCCGCCGCCGGGGTGCGCGTGCCGCAGCCGCATATCTGCTACGAGGGCGTGCTGCTGATGGACCTGGTGACCGATGCCGACGGCCATCCGGCGCCGCGGCTCAATGACATCGAGCTGTCGGCCGGACAGGCGCTGGAGTTTCATGCCGGGTTGCTCAAGCAGGTGGTGCGCATGCTGTGCGCCGGGATCATCCACGGCGACCTGTCCGAATACAACATCCTGGTCGGAGCCGACGGCCCGGTCATCATCGATCTGCCGCAGGCCGTCGACGCGGCCGGCAACAGCAACGCCGGCCCGATGCTGGAACGCGACGTCGCCAACCTGGCGAGCTACTTCGGCCGCTTCGCGCCCGAGCTGGACGGCACGGAATACGGCAAGGAAATCTGGCGCCTTTACCAGGCCGGCAGCCTGAGCCCCGACAGCGAACTCACAGGCCGCATCGAAATCGAGCAGCGCATCGCCGATGTCGACGCCGTGCTCGAAGAGGTCAAGCTGGCGCTGCAGGCCGAAGAGCGCCGCCGCCTCTATCAGGCCGGCTGAGCGCCGCATCGCCAGCGCCGACTCTTCATGTCCGACGAAATCATCGCCACGACCCGCAAGTGGCTGGAACGCGCGGTCATCGGCCTCAATCTCTGTCCCTTCGCCAAGGGCGTGCACGTCAAGGGCCAGATCCG
>DAIOGL010000290.1:0-3658 GCA_036745235.1 Sulfuritalea sp. | reverse complement strand
GGATCACTCCGCCTCGAACATCGGCGGCGCGACCTTGATGATTTCCTCTATCGTCGTCAGCCCCGCCGCGACCTTCTTCGCCCCGGCGATGCGCAGCGGCTTCATGCCTTCGCGCATGGCCTGCTCGCGCAGCTTGGCAAGCTCGGCCTTGTTCGCCACCAGCTTCCTGATCTCCACCGACATCGGCATGATCTCGTAGATCCCGATCCGCCCCTTGTAGCCCGTCATGCGGCATTCGAGGCAACCCACCGGATGGTAGAGTTCCTTCGGCTTGCTGGACTTCCAGGGCGCCACCAGCGCGGTCCACGCCGCTTCATCCTCGGCGCGCATGCCGCCGGCCTGCTTGCAGTGCGGACACAGCGTGCGGATCAGGCGCTGCGCCATGACGCCCAGCACGGTCGCCGACAGCAGATAGGGCGGCACGCCCAGGTCGACCAGGCGCGTCATCGCCGAAGGCGCATCGTTGGTGTGCAGGGTGGACAGCACCAGGTGGCCGGTCAGCGCCGCCTGGATGGCCATGTCGGCGGTTTCCAGATCGCGGATCTCGCCGACCATGATGATGTCCGGGTCCTGCCGCATCAGGGAGCGGATGCCCTCGGCGAAGCCCATGCCGATGTCGGGCAGGATCTGCACCTGGTTGAAGGCGCCCTCGACCATTTCGATCGGGTCCTCCAGCGTGCACACATTCACCTCGGGCGTCGCCAGCTGCTTCAGCGTCGAATACAGGGTCACGGTCTTGCCGCTGCCGGTGGGGCCCGTCACCAGGATGATACCGTTGGGCTGCGCCGACATCTCGCTCCAAAGCTTCGATTCCTCCTCGGCAAAGCCGAGCTCGGAGAAATCGCGGACCAGCACCTCGGGATCGAAGATCCGCATCACCAGCTTTTCGCCGAACGCGGTCGGCAGCGTCGACAGCCGCAGTTCGACCTCCTGCCCGTCCTGGGTGCGCGTCTTGATCCGTCCGTCCTGCGGCCGGCGCTTTTCCACCACGTCCATGCGGCCGAGAATCTTGATGCGGCTGGTCATGGCGTTGAGCACCGCCATCGGCATCTGATAGACCTGATGCAGCACCCCGTCGATGCGGAAGCGCACGATGCCCAGATCGCGCCGCGGTTCGACGTGGATGTCCGAGGCACGCTGCTCGAAGGCATACTGCCAGAGCCAATCGACGATGGTGACGATGTGCTGGTCGTTGGCGTCGAACTGCTTGTTGCCCTTGCCCAGTTCCACCAGCTGTTCGAAGTTCGAGGCGCCGCCCGTGACGTCGCCCCTGCCCAGCGCGCCCTTGATCGACTTCGCCAGGTTGTAGAACTCCACCTGGTAACGCGTAATGTCGTCCGGATTGCTGATGACGCGGCGGATGTCCTTGCGCAGGATCGGCTGCATCTCCGCTTCCCACCCCCGCTGGAAGGGCTCGGCCGTCGCGATCACCACCTCGTGGGCCTTGACCTCGACCGGCAGGATGCGATACCGCGTCGCATAGGTGTTGCTCATCACCTCGGTGACGGCCGAGAAATCGATCTTCAGCGGATCGATATGCAGGTACTCCAGCCCGGACCATTTCGCCAGCCATTGCGTCAGGAGGTCCAGATCGAGCACCCGGTTGGGCGCCTGCAGCGACTTCCAGCGTTGACCGGCAATCGCGATCAGGGGATGCACCTCGCCCTTGTAGTAGCGTCGCTCCTGCTTGAAGCGCGCGGCTTCCTCGGCCGCCACCAGCCCGTCGGCGACGAGTGCGTCTACCGTTTCAGGCAGGGTCAGTCGGTGTTCCTTGGGCGTGGCCTGGTTCATGGCGGAAAGTCGGCGCTGGCGATACGGCGAACTATAGCCGACAACCCGTCTCCGCCTCAATGCCGGGGTATTATTCCGGCTTCAATTTCATCCAGGGCACGGGGAGAATCCGCATGCAAGCGAAGCTTCGGTGGAGTCCATCCCACCAGGGGATACCGTCTCCGGCCGGCGCCGGAGACATAACACCGGCCTTACCGGTGTTGAGCGCAGCGGCCGGAACCAGGACACTGCTGGCACTGGCGGCAGGCGCCCTGCTCTCGCTGCCTGCCCTGGCCCAGTCGGCCGTCGATTACTGCGCCAGAGCGCGCGATCCGGTCCGCTGCGAAGCGCGCCAGGCGGCCCTGAAGAACTGCGCCGCCAAGCGCCACGCGGAAAAGCAGGCCTGCCTCGAGGCGAGCATCCCGCCCCCGGACTGCAGCCGGGCGCAGAATCCCCAAAGCTGCGAGGCCGCGCAGAAAGCCAGGGAAGTCTGCCGCGGCAAGACCGGCAAGGAACTGAAAAAGTGCCTGCGCGACGAGCAGCCGAAAAAGAAGAAGGCCCCGCAGCCAAAGCCCGGAACACAGCCCAAGGCACAGCCCGCGAACTGAGCCGGGCTGAATTCATCGAACAAGGACAAGCATGCTTGCCGGCATCAGGAACTTCTTCACCCAGATGATCGAGCCGGGCGCAAAAGAGCCCGGCGCCGCCTCGCAACACGCGCTGCATCTGGCCACCGCGGCCCTGCTGCTCGAAATGATGCGCATGGACAGCGCCGTCACCGCCGAGGAAACGGCGACCGTGACCAAAGCGTTGCAGACGCGTTTCGGCCTCGGCGCCGACGAGGTCGAAACGCTGATGGTGCTGGCCGCGGACGAAGCGCGGCAGGCCACCGACTACTTCCAGTTCACCTCGCTGATCAACAAGTCCTTCAGCGCCGAACAGAGAGTCCGGATCATCGAATACTTGTGGCAGGTCGCCTTCGCCGACGGCCATCTCGACGCGCACGAGCAGCACTTCATGAGCAAGATCGCCGACCTGCTGTACGTGCCGCACTCGGCCTATATCGCCGCCAAGCAGCGGGCGCGCGAACGGGACTGAAGGCCATGGCATTCTGGCTGCGATTCGAGGCGGCGGGCGCGGAACGCTTCGGCACCCTCGACGGCGACACGATCACCGTCTGGCGCGGCGACATGTTCGACCAGCCGCAACCCACCGCGCAGCGCGTCCCGCTGGCCGGCGTGCGCCTGCTGACGCCCTGCAAGCCGGGCAAGATGCTCGGCCTGTGGAACAACTTCCACGAGCGCGCGGCGAAGGAAGGCCTGCAGCGCCCCGTCCATCCGCTCTACTTCCTCAAGGCCGGCACCTGCTTCGCCGCCCACGGCGAACCCATCCGCCGTCCGGCGGGCTATACCGGCACGGTCGTGTTCGAAGCCGAGCTCGGCATCGTCATCGGCCGCCGCGTCGCCGCCATCGAGCCGGCGGACGCGCCGGCCGCCATCTTCGGCTACACCTGCGTCAACGACGTCACCGCACGCGACCTGATGCGCCTCGACCCGGCCTTCGTGCATTGGACGCGCGCCAAAAGCTTCGACAGCTTCGGCCCCTTCGGCCCGGTCATCGCCACCGGTCTCGACCCGGCCGGACTGCGCGTGCGCGCCATGATTTCGGGCAAGAAGCGGCAGGACTACCCGGTGAGCGACATGTTCTTTTCGCCGGCCGAGATCGTCAGCTGCATCTCGCACGACATGACGCTGGAACCGGGAGACGTCATCGCCTGCGGCACCTCGGTGGGCGCCGGAGAACTGCGGGAAGGCGATACGGTCGAGGTGGCGATCGACGGCGTCGGCCGGCTGGTCAATCGCTTCGCCTGAAGCATTGCCGGACCGGC
>DAIOGL010000289.1:0-3669 GCA_036745235.1 Sulfuritalea sp. | reverse complement strand
ATTGGTAGCAGCCGTCCCCGCAGTCGACCGCGACACCTGCCGTAGCGCCCAGAGAACCGCTCGCGGAGACCGTTCCAGACAGGTCGATATTTCCCCAGGCGCTCATCGCGATGTCGCCGGCACTGACAATACTGCCGGTTTGCTGCGTGATATTGCCTCGCGTCCCAGTGGCGCCGCCGCTCAGCGCGAAGATTTCCAGGTTGCCGGCTGCCTCCAACCGGCCGCCGATGGAAACATCGCCGCCGTACAGGCTACGCGTGTAGTTGTCGCCGAACCGGTATCCGGAATCGAGGCCGGCCACGGCATAGTTCGTCCCGGAGCCGCTGGCGAAGGTGCCGCCATTGAGTGTCAGGTTGCCGTCCGCGTAGAAGGAAACGGATCCGCCATAAATGACGCTGCCGGCGTTCTGCGTGATATTGCCGTTGGTCGCCGAACTCTGCCCGGCGCGGAGGTAAACATTGCTGTAGCCGCCGCCGACATCGAACCTGCTGCTGCCGGCGAGCAACAGATTCCCGCCGCCGTAGTAATCCTGCCCGGCGCGAATATCGACCCACGAGTTCCCGGCGGGCGAATTCTTGACCCCGATCAGCGCGCCGTAGCCGCTGGCGCTGCCGATGGACATGTCGCGGCCGGACCTCAGCGTGACCGTGGTGGCGCTGTTGGTGTCATACAGGCTGCCGATCATCACGCCGCGCGTGGCGCTGTCGGTGAGGGTGAGATCGTTGCCCGCGATGATGGTCACCGAGCCGCCGTAGCCGGTGGATTGCGAGCCGATGCCGGCACCGCTTCCGGCAGCGATGATGCTGGCATTGCCGCCGGTGTTGATATAGACATTGGCAGGGCCGTCTATCGTGCCGATGATTGCGGGCGACGAGGTGCCGCTGCCGGCCTTGATGTACAGATCGCCGCCGACTTGCAGAGTGATGGCGCCGCCGTTCTTGTTGCCGATATAGACGCCTCCGGCGAATTCGTCGCCGGCGCTGCTGCCGCCACCGTACATGCTCAGGTTGCCGACTGTGTTGATGTAATTCGAGTAGCCGCTGTCATTGCTGATGCCCGCACCCCCGTAGGTGGCATTGCCGCCGTTCAGGGTGATCGAACTGGCATTGACCGTTTGGTCGCCGGCTCCCTGGCTATTGATTCCCGCATCATTGGAAAGCTGGAAGGTATCGCCGCCGTAACTGAGGGCGCTGCCGCCGCCGCTGCCGCCCGTGATGGTTATGGCCGCGTTGCCGTTGATGGTCTGCGTCGTCGCCGTGAGTTGATTGTTGATCCCGGCCCAGTTCTGGGTGCCGGCGCTGCCGCCCGTGATCGTGAGGGAGCCTCCACCAACAAAATCAAGTGTCTGGGCACCTACGCCGTTGTAGATGGCCCCGTCGTTGCTGCTGCCACGGCAGGCCTCGCCAAGCGGGGTCGCGTAGCAGTCGGAACTGTAATAACCCAGTGCGCCGGTGCCGCTGCCGGCCTGCAGATTGACGGAACCGCCGCCGTAGATCGTGATCGTCTGAGCACCGCTGCCGTAGTATGAATTGTTGGCGTACCACTGGCCGTGCTCGATCCGTGCCTGATTGTTGTAGCTGCCGGCGCCGCCATATACGGCTGTGCTGCTGTCGCCGCCACCCTTCAGTTCGAGCAGTCCGCCCGTGCCGGTAACGTTGATCGTCTGACTGTCATAGGCATGGAACAATGCGCCGTTGTCGTGGCCGCTGACACCGGCGTAGAGTTTGATGACATGGGCGGAAACGGTCTGGTCGGCGTCCGACCAGATGGCGACGCCACCACCGGACATGTTGCCGCCGTACATCGGGTTGGTGTTGTTCGCGCTGCCGGCCTGGAGCAGGATCTGGTTGCCGGCGCTAACGGTTTGCGTACCCATGCTCATGAGCATGACGCCCGGGCCCTGCGGACCGGAAACGTTGCCTGAACCGCCGGTCAGCGTCAGGTTATTCCCCGCCGCAACATTCATGCTGGCACCCTGCACCCAGGTGCCGAAGCTGCCGGAGCTGGACAGCGCGATGTCCTTGCCGGCCCAAAGATTGACGGCCCCGCCATTGCTCTGGATCTTCGCACCGGAAATGTTGATGTCGCCCTTGCCGGAGATCACGTTCGCGCCGGTGAAGCCGCCGCTGTCCCAACCGGCCAGCAGATTCACACCGCCATTCACGAAGAGGTCGCTGTTGCTGATGTTGATGTTGCCGGTTGCGCTGCCTCCGCCATAGGCGGCCAGCGTCAGACTGCTGGCGCCGCCATAAAAGATCGAGGCGCCGGAAACGGTAATGTTTCCTGCGCCGGCAGTACCGCCGTAAGTCTGGATGGTTACGTTGGTCGTACCCAATGCCGCTGCAATGTCACCAGCATAGAAATGCGAGTTGACGCCGGGCGACATGGAGAAGGTATCCCCAGGCGAATTGTTGTCGATCAGGACATCAACCGGGTCGAGCAGCCAGTTGCCGGTCCGTCCTTGCGGAGCGCGCGTATCGACGCGAGCCCCCGAAATGTCAAGCGCGAGGTGCCCCGAGGTTTCGACAAAGCCGCCATTGCCGCCGCCCGCCCCGCCTCGCGCGGAGATGCTGCCGTGAGCACCTGTCGTGTCGTCGGCCCAGACGATCACCGTACCGCCGTCGCCGACTCCTGTGGCGTCGGCTTTGAGGCTGGCGTCGGGTCCGAAGTAGGTATTGCCGGCATTCTGGATGTCCGGGTTCTTGCCCTGATAATCGCCGCCGACCATGATCCGGCCGCCGCCGTTCGTGCCGCTGGTATCGATCTCGGCCTTGTCCGTCACCGTAACAGTATCGCCGAGCACCTGGACGCTGCCGCCCTTGGTGCCGGTGGTGACGATGCGGCCATTGCCGTCGACATAGGCGTCCTGGCTGGCCCTGAGGAAGATCCGCCCACCTTCGCTGACGACGCTGCTGGCATTGAGCGTGCCGCTGTTCCTGACGATGACGCCGGCGATGCCGATTCGCCCGGCCTCTGCCGTGATGGTGCCGAGATTGGTGGCGTTGCCTTCGGCGCCGGTAATTTCGACCTTCACTCCGGGCGCGGCGCTGTCGATCAGCTCGATCTTGTTGCCGGCAGCGAGGATCGTCTCCCCTTGCGGCGTGGTGATGATGCCTTCATTCGTTACATTGTTGCCGACCAGGTAAACGCTGCCGCCCAGCGGAGTGGCGATCTGGCCCTGATTGACGACATTCCCGGCACCCATGCCGGCGTCGAACCGCAGCCGGTTGGCCAGAAAGTCGCCATTGGTGACGCTCCCCGCAATAGCGACAAAAGCTGCCACGTCAACCCGGCCGCCGGGGCCGACGAAAATACCGGCGGGGTTGACCAGCCACACGCGCCCATTGGAACTCAATGTGCCGTAAATGACTGTCGGGTCGTGGAGCACCCTGTTAAGGACGGACGAGGAAGCCGACGTCTGGGCGAAATGCGTTGTCTCACCAGCCTGGATCGAGAACTTATCCCAGTTGATGATGGCGCCGTTGCTGTTCGTCACCGTCAGCACGTTGCCGGCCTGACTGAAGCTGGCCGTGCCATTGACCACTGTCGGATTCACGGGGTTGGAAAAGACCGGGGCAGCGATGAAGCATGCCGCAACCGCCGCAACGCCCAGTCGAACCGGCGTGCACAGTCGGGAAGACTGCTTGGGGGAAGGATTCCTGTAGCTCA